>NZ_JBMVQX010000003.1:0-177422 GCF_050522745.1 Myroides sp. C15-4
ATACTCAAGCGGCCAACGAGGACGGACTGTAAATCCGTTGGGAAACCTTCGCAGGTTCGAATCCTGCTCTCCCCACACCAAAAAAAAGCCTTCTAATACAAATTAGAAGGCTTTTTTTATTTCGTTTCGAGTGGTTTGTTCGTTACTCGTTGCGCGGTTTGCTTGTTGCTCGTTGCGCGGTTTGCTCGTTGCTCGTTACGCGGTTTGTTCGTTGCGCGGTTTGTTCATTGTTGGTTGTGTCGGTTCTTAAACTATTTACCATTTACCTCCCATTTCCCATTTCCCATTTCCCATTTCTCACCACTCACCACTCACCATTCACCATTCACCATTCACCACTCACCATTCACCATTCACCACTCACCATTCACCACTCACCACTCACCATTCACCATTCACCACTCACCACTCACCACTCACCACTCACCACTCACCACTCACCATTCACCACTCACTCATCAATAAATCAATTGAAATTCCCGATGTACGGCTGCGATATCCCGTAAATCAAATTCCGTTCTCTGTTCCTCCAGCATACGTTGTAGTACATGGTTAATCAACCTACTTGCTTCTCTAGCACAATCGCTATAGGCGTCGTATTCTTGAGATTTCAACAGCAAAACCAAGGCTGCAAAGAGTTCACCCGTACCAGGTGGATCAAGAGGCACGTAGTTTACCATTATTCGGTCATAAGACTCTTTTTGTTTTACTATAATCTGCAATGTATCCGTTGCCTCTGCAAATCGACAGCCTGTAACTAACATATCTTTGTGTTGGAGTACGGGGTGATTCGCTATAGCATCGATCACTTGTTTTTCTGTGCTAATCTTTTGTTGTACTAAGGTTTCCATTTCAAACTGATTGGGTGTCAACACATCCGCTAAAGGCAGTAAATACTGCACAATAGCGTTGGGGACTTCTTGGTTGACGTACAATCCTTGGGGTTGATCTCCCATCACGGGATCGCATAGGTATACAATAGTCGGGTGACTTTTTTTAATCTGGGTAATGAAATCTGCTGTTCGTTCTACCAGTGCAGCTGAACCTATATAGCCCGTTACGATGGTCGATACCTCATCGAGTATATTCAACTTCAATATACCATCCAATACTTCTTGAAATAAGGTTTCGGGTAAGAGTCCTCCTCCTACCGTTGGCAATCCATAGCGATTAGATAGTACCACCGTGGGAACGGAAATCACATCCTGCCCTGCTAGTTGTAAAACAAGGGACGTGGTATTGCTTCCCACATAGCCGTACGCCACTTTACTGTGAATGACAATTGTTTTTTTCTGCATCATATTATACCTACAAAAAATTAAACTTCTTTTTTACCATTACTCGGCAGTACTTACTTGTTTTTCTTTCACTTCTTCGATTGCTTCGATCAATTGGGTGCTGATAAACACCAATTCTTCTTCGGTCAATTCTGTGTGGATGGGTAACGACAAGACACGCGACACCAGATATTCTGTGTGCGCTAGCTCATACTCACGATCTTGTAATGCGGTAAACATTTCTTGTTGATGACAAGGAACGGGGTAGTAAATCATGGTGGGTATACCTCGTTCAGCCATGGCTTGATGTACTGCATCCCGGTCTACGCCTTCTAGGATCAAGGTATATTGATGGTATACATGGTGGCTATAAGCAGGTTCAAAAGGCGTTTTAATATGTTTATTATTCGCAAACACCCGATTGTAAAACGCAGCTACGGCTCTTCGTTTATCGCAATACTGGTCTAAATATTTGAGTTTTACATTTAAAATAGCGGCTTGTATGCTGTCTAATCGACTATTCACCCCAATAATTTCGTGATAATAACGTCGTTCTGACCCGTGGTTGCAAATTTTTGTCATTCGCGCAGCTAATTCATCCGAGTTGGTCATAATTACTCCACCATCGCCATAAGCACCTAAGTTTTTAGAAGGAAAGAACGACACACAACTGATGGTGCCTATTGTTCCCGTTTTTCTAATCCCATCATCTGTAATATAATTTCCTCCAATACTTTGCGCATTGTCTTCTATGACTGCAATTCCGTGGGCATTCGCTAAATCCATAATCGGTTGCATATTGGAACATTGTCCATATAAATGAACGGGAATGATGACTTTAGTCTTGGCCGTAATAGCCTGTGTCAAACTTTCCATGTTGATGGTGAACGTATCGGGATCTACATCTACAAATACGGGTGTTAATCCCAGTAAGGCAACTACTTCCACTGTAGCAATAAATGTAAATGAAGGAGTAATCACTTCATCTCCAGGTTTTAAATCCAGTGCCATTAGGGCAATCTGCAACGCATCTGTTCCATTTCCACAAGGAATTACGTGCTTTGCTTTGGTATACGCACCTAAATTAGCAGCAAAATTCTTCACTGCTGGACCATTGATAAAAGCCGTACTGTCAATCACTTCTTTGATTGCTGCATCTATTTCGGTTTGAATACTTTGATACTGTCTTTTTAAATCTACCATTTGAATTGTACCCATCTGCTGCTTCTCTTTTTTAAGTTGTCAATACCGCCCTTGATTAGCGAAGCAGGTATTGCTTGTCGCTTCATCTGAATGGGCTTTCTATTTATGGGACAAAAGTAGTCGTAATATGGCTCCTACAAGCATACCAGTTTTAAACTTTACAATAGTCCAGTTAACTTATTTTATACGATAATTCTTCTTCATTTTCCCTAGACCTTTATCCAATAAAAAAATACCTCGCAGTCAACAACTACGAGGTACAACTAGATAACAAATCAGACATGCACTCCCTTTTGCTTGGGCTTTTATGTAGCAGTCAAGCTAAAGCGACTTAGCAAAGACTACAGCACAAACATGGGATAATTTTGCATCAAATGATGAACTTCTTCTTTAATTTGACGGTGTTTTAAAGCGTTGTCTTTATTTTTCAATACCTCATCAATCAATTCGACGATTGCATACATTTCTTGTTGTTTTAGCCCACGAGTAGTCACGGCTGGTGTTCCAATTCGAATACCTGAGGTAATAAAATTGGATTGAGAATCATAAGGGATCATATTTTTATTGAGCGTAATACCCGCTTGTTCTAAAACCAATTCAGCTTCTTTTCCAGTGATTCCTTTCGCACTCAAATCAACGAGCATCAAATGATTATCGGTTCCTCCAGAAACGATGGAATATCCTTTCGCTAAAAAGGCATCTGCCATGGCACGGCTATTCTTTTGAATTTGATGGGCATAGGTGGTAAATTCATCCGTTAGAATTTCGTTGAAAGCCACTGCTTTTGCCGCAATTGTATGCATAAGTGGTCCCCCTTGATTACCAGGAAATACAGCAGAATCAAGTACAGATGACATCATTCGGACTTCTCCTTTTACCGTTTTAAGCTGCAGGGGATTCTCAAAATCTTTTCCAAGCAAGATTACCCCTCCACGAGGGCCACGTAGGGTTTTATGGGTAGTCGTGGTGACGATGTGACAATGCGGAATCGGATCACTCAATAATCCCTTAGCGATAAGACCAGCAGGATGCGCCATATCTGCCAACAAAATCGCCTGTACACTATCGGCAATTGCTCTAAAGCGCTTGTAGTCAATTTCTCTTGAATAGGCACTCGCACCAGCAATAATCATCTTTGGTCGCTCTTTTAAAGCAATCGCTTGTATCGCATCATAATCTAATAGCTGGGTAACGGGGTCTACGCCATAAAAAACAGGCTCATATAATTTCCCGGAAAAATTTACCGACGATCCATGAGTCAAATGCCCTCCATGGGTTAGATCAAAACCCAATATCTTATCCCCTGGCTGTAAACAAGCAGAGAAAACAGCAAAATTGGCTTGAGATCCCGAATGCGGTTGTACGTTTGCATACATAGCCCCAAAGATTGTTTTAATGCTCTCTATCGCCATATTCTCCACTAAATCTACATATTCACATCCACCATAGTACCGTCTCCCTGGGTATCCTTCTGCGTACTTATTGGTTAAAATAGAACCGTTTGCGCGTAGAACATCTTCACTGACAAAATTCTCAGATGCAATGAGTTCCAGCGATTCGCGTTGACGTGTTTCTTCACGTTTGATTAATTCAAATAAAAGCTTGTTGTTGTTGTTAATCATAATTACTGCATTACGTTGTAGTTAAACAAATCCAAACAGTCGAGATAGCACCTGCTTGTGTCAATTTGACCACAAAAGTAAGGCTAACATGGAGTATTAGAATGACACAGATTCACAATACTAGGTAGTCCAGTTTTATTTTAAATTTACAACTTAGCGCATTTGCAATTATTCAAACTTATTTATCTTTGGCTGTCTTTTAAATCAATAAGGAATATGAGAACGAAATACAGAAGTAAAGTTTCTTCAGCAACCAAAATCCTATTTCTAATCCTAGGCGTGTCTAGTTTTATTGGGGCCTTTTTTGCTGGAACTTGGTACATTTGGTTGATCGCCATAATCGTAGTAGTGATGCTCACTGATGTATACTATCAGACCTATTATGAAATTGACAGGACGCAAAATAACTTACACATAAAAGGAGGCATATGTGTCACTAAAAACATTCCCATACAAAGCATTCGCAAGATAGAAGAATCAAAAAGTACAGTCAGTGGACCGGCTTTATCTAATCAACGTTTAGAAATTTGGTATAATACTTTTGATAGCATTCTAATTTCTCCAGAAAACCAAATCGACTTTATTGAGCAGATTCAAGAAAGCAATCCTAGGGTTGTATTCCTTCCTAAAAATAAATAATCATTTAGCAAGTACTTCATTTTTTACAACCGAATCTTTCACTCCCAGCGTATTCTACAATAACACTGAAGTTTTCTAAACTAAAGTAACGGAATCTGTATTTCGTATGCATACACCACAACGCGCGGAATCAAATTAGTTCATTTTCCTTAGGACTTAGTGCGCATAGTAAGTTGAAAATCACTCGGTCGTATATTGACGAGTTGTTGAAAGGTATTGCTAAAAGCCGCTATACTGGAATAACCTACTTCAAAGGCTACTTCACTTACGTTTTTATTAGTCTCCATCAATAATTCCATGGCTTTGACCATGCGCAACATCTTGAGATATTGTAAAAAAGAGAGATCCAAATGGGTTTTGAACAAACGAGTTAACGAACGCACACTATAGCCAAATGTTTCAGCTAAATAATTCAATGTTAACGATTCTCCTACATTCTGATGCATAAAATCGACAATAGCCAAGAGCTGGGGATCTGTTGTTGTTGGCAATTGAATAGAAAAAAGCCTTCCAGGATCTTGCATAATGTAATGCTTCATCGTCGTAAGAAATTCATAGGCCCAAGTATCAGGAAAAATTACGCCTTTCCACTGCCTAGCATACACCAGCATCTCATACATCAAATGGCTCACAGGATAAATCCCCAATTTCTCCATAAAATGATACTTGTGGTCCATTTCTTCCTCATGAAAATAGATGTTGAGTAACACAACCTCCGTTGTATTTGACTTTACATTGTGGATGGTTCCCTTGGGAATCCAAACGTAATGTTGAGCAGGAATATAGTATTCCCTTTCCTTCGTTTTTAGATAGGCAATCCCTCCAGATACTAATAATATCTGACTTTTGTTGTGCTTATGCGGGGGAAAACGATGCTCCAATTGCTCTCGCATAATGTAAATACTCTTCGGATATTGATCAATATCTTTCTCGGCTTGTTCTAGGATTTTCATATTGGCTAAAATAAGTAAAATATTGGCTTGTTATATAAAATACTTAGAATCATTCTAATTTAATTTTGTACCAAACAAATGTTAGAAACAATGAAACAAAGTCAACACCTCGCCTTTTTGCTCTTTTTTATCCTGGGTTGTCATACTATACTCGGACAAGAAAATGTGGAGTCTTCCCCTGCGTTTGATTTACAAAAAGTATGGCAATACACGGAGGAAAACTATAAAAAACTAGCGTTAATTCGCTTGCAAACCCAGCAAAAAAAAGAAGATATTAAGCAGACACAAAGCAGTAAACTACCAACAGTACAACTAGATGGCCATTACAGTAAACGCTCGGATATGCCGTTATATGAAGACGGATTTCTCCATCAACCAACCGTAGTTCCTCTTAAGTCTACACAATACGGCACTTCTTTGTACACCGATATTACCCTATATCAAGGGCAGCAAAAAAACAGAGCTATTCAAATACAAAAAGTAGAACTAGCTTCCTTGCAAATTGCCTTAGTCCAATCAACTGCAGAAGCTAAAATAGCAAGCACCAAATTATTTTTCTCCTTGGTCCTACAGCTGCATTATCAGACACTCGTTGAAAAAGAAATTGCACAAGATCAAAAGCAGTTGAAAGACATAAACAGCTTGTATCAAAACGGCACTGTCCTCAAAAGTGATGTATTGCGTGCAGAGGTAACACTTTCCAATCATCAGATGTTGTTGAAAGAAATTGAAAACAACCTTGAGTTAGTGGTTCAGCAATTGAATCTGTTTATGGGAAGAGCTGCTTCCGATCCCCTTGTCCCACTTTATCCTGACTTGGACAAGCTACCCTTGATCGCAACGTATGAGGAAAATTTAGATCAAGCGCTACAACAAGCCTATGCCATTCAATTGGCGGATCACGACATTCAAAAAGAAGAACTAGCACTAAAGCAAATTAATGCCACACGACTGCCTAAGCTCTCGCTTTTTGCTGACTACGGATTGAGCTACCCTCAAAACAAATCTTACCCTTATACACAAGCGCTCTACGGACTTGGACAAGTGGGACTAAAACTCAGTATTCCTCTATCGAATATTTACCATACCAAGCACAAGAAGAACAGCCAAGCGATTGAGATTCTACAGCGTCAGGTAGACAAAGAAGATCGAATTGATCAGGTAAAAAACGAATTGCAAACCTACTTTATCAAGTATCAGGAGAGTTTAGACCGCATTGAGTTAGCGGAGAAAAACATTGTACAAACAACAGAAACCCTGCGTATTATTCGCAATAGTTACTTCAATCAACAGGCGTTACTCATCGACTTATTAGATGCGGAAACACAAGTTTTACAAGCGCAATTTAATCGTACTAATGCGAAGATCAACGCCAAAATTGAATACTATCAAATCCAAAAAGTAATCGGTAATTTATAAGTATCATCATGAATAAACATACAACAAAAACAGACCATATCATTTTAAAAGGCACACAGATTATAGCCTTAGTTATACTCGGCGGACTAACCATTTACGGTTTACTTGCCAGTATCGAATACATCAAATACGAATCGACCAATGACGCTCAAGTGGAGCAATATGTCAATCCGATTAACAGCAAAGTAGGCGGTTATATTCAGCGCATTTACTTTGAAGAGAACCAATTGGTTCAGGCTGGAGATACCCTAGTAGTCCTAGACAACCGTGATTATGGTGCTGTGCTTTCTGAGACAAGGGCCTCTTTAGAACAGGCACAAGCGCAATTATCTATTTTGGATGCCAACATCTATACGCTCCAAAGTCATGCGCAAGTAGCCAAAGAGCAAATCAAAGTAGCTCAGACCAAATTAACCAGACAACGACAAGAATTTCAACGCTATGCTAATTTACTTGCGGAAGAATCGACAACTCAACAGCAGTTTGACAATGTAAAAACCGCCTTGGACATAGCAATATCCGAACATCAAGTAGCCCAAGACAGCTACCAAGTGGCGCTTGCTAAGATTGAAGATGTCAAAGCACAAAAATTAGCAGCAACTTCTGAAATTAAAAAACGAGAAGCCTCGTTGACCAAGGATCAACTCAATATGGGCTATACTGTAATTAGCGCGCCTTATAAGGGTCGAATTGGAAAAAAAACCATTCAAGAAGGGCAATTAATCCAAGCGGGCCAAACCCTATCTTTCATCGTCAATGAAGAAAGTGGCAAGTGGATTGTTGCCAATTTTAAAGAAACCCAAATCGGAAAATTCCATGTGGGGCAAGTGGCTCGTATTACCTTAGATGCCTTTCCCGATACGGAATTTCAAGGTGAGATTGAATCCATCTCCCCTGCTACGGGTTCACGCTACTCCTTATTACCTCCCGATAATGCAACAGGAAATTTTGTGCGCATTATTCAACGCATTCCTGTACGCATTAAACTGACAGAAGATTTATCTACACTATCCAACCTATCAGCTGGAATGAATGCCAATGTTTACATCGATAAAATATGAAAAAACTACCACTACCAACCTTCAAAACCTGGGTGCCCGATTACCTCATTCGCGTGACCATTTTCTTACTGTTGTTTCCTGCCTTAGCTGTATTTGCTTTTTACTACAGCAATACAACTGAAACCATGGGGTACTACGGTATTGAACCCGGTGATGTGCAATATTCCGTCTTGCTGATGTACGGGGCATTGGTTTGTTTTTTGCCTTTAGATGATCGTTTGGTGAAGTACTTTACCCTGCGCAACTACTTGATGTTAGGGGTAACGATAAATACCGTGACCTATGTAATCTGCGCCTTGAGTAGAGATCTCACCGTGTTTTTTGTTTGTCGCTTTATTCAAGGAGCTGTTTGTGCCCTCTTTTGTAGTATTTGTTTGAATCTCTTATTTCCAAGATTAAACTCCGCTAGAGCAAGAGTAATTGGCTATACGATTTTCTATGGTACCCTATTGGTCTGTGTTCCACTATGTGCCATTTTATGCAGCTATCTGCTGCAATCCTATCCCTTTGAGTTTATGTGGTATTTGCTAATTTTACTGCAAATACCAGGCACAATACTCCTATTGGTGACCACCAACAATGTACACCTCAGACCCAAACTCCCCCTCTACCAAGTAGACTGGATAAGTTATATTTATTTTTCCCTCATTATTTGTTCTATAGGTTACATCTTTGTGTATGGACAAAAACTCAACTACCTAGAACACCGTCCGTTGCGAGTATTCACAGGACTAACGATTGTATCCATTGTCTTATTTATCCTGAGACAATTGCGCTTAAAACGTCCTTTTATCAACTTAGGCGTCTTTCGTTACCAAGATTTTTGCTTGGGTATTTTACTGCTGATGGTGTACTATTTTTTTAAGGGAACAACGGGATTTGCCTATACCTATCTACAAACATTAGGAGTCGAATCCATTTTCTTAACGCCGATTTACCTCAGTAACCTCATTGGTATTTTTATAGGGCTCCTCATTACGTCTCGTTTATTACTCCATGGAACATCCATTAAGTATCTCGTTTTAGGTGGTTTTAGCTTGTTGCTGATGTATCATGTACAAGTTTATTTTCTATTCTCCAATCAAGGAGATGTAGATCATTTTATCCTGCCTTTTTTCATTCAGGGAATGGCTATAGCAGCGCTGCATATACCACTCATTGTGTACACCGCAGCTTCTATTCCACCAGCTATTGCCAATGCTGTTTCTTTTTTGGGTATTAGCTTTCGATTTTTGAGCTTCTCTGTCACCATTGGATTGATCAATTACTTTCAACTATTTACAAAAAGTGTACACTACAATCGAACCGCCGAATATGTATCAGCCTTAAATCCCCTACATGAACAGACCCTCCATCAAGTGCAACAACAAATTCTACTAGATGGAAAGGACCCTACTTTAGGTGTACATTTAGCAACGAAACTGTACAATACCCATATCCTACAACAAATCAGTTCTCGTGCTTCGATGAACTATTACAGCTGGATGATTTGGGGATTACTCGGAGTGATCCTACTGGTTTTACTAGCCAAACCCACAAAGAAAGTCATTACTCGATTGAGTAAGAGTTTTATTCCGTATTGAATGGGAAATGGTGAATGGTGAGTGGTAAGTGGGGAATGGTGAATGGTGAATGGGAAGTAGTGAGTGGTAAATGGCACTACTCACTACTTACCATTTCCAAAAACTATAAAGCTAATGAAGCAGGACCAAACTCCTCAAAGAAAATAGTTGTTTTGTCTACTTTTTGCTCCACCAGATACTGGTAGTGTTTTTCAATAAATCCACGCGGTCCACAAATGTAGTATTCAGCTTCTTGCGACAAGATATCATCTTCAATTTGCGCCAATTCTACCCAACCTTTGTAAGTCGCAGGAGTAGATTCTGCTGGATTATCGTAAAAGATATGTTGTTTTAACTGGGGGTAGTCTTTTTCTAAGGCTGCCACGTATTGTTTAAAAGCGTGCACTTCTTCACCTCTACAACCGTGAATCCATTTCACTGCGGTTTCCTTTTCTTGTTGGGTAATGGATTCTAACATCGCTAATAAAGGAGTCTGCCCTACACCTCCACTGATGAATACTTTGGTTTTTGCTTGAGTGTCTTGCAAGACAAACACACCCGAAGGAGAAGAAAGATCCACTACATCTCCAGCTTGAATCACTTGATGTAGGCGATTGCTGATCAAACCATCTGGATGTTGACTACCCGCTTCTTTTTTCACCGAAATGCGGTAGTATCTTCCATTAGGTGCACAGGAAATACTGTATTGTCGAGGTTGCAAGAGATTTAATTCGGGTAAGAAAAGACGCAAACTCAAGTATTGTCCCGGTTTAAAGTCTGCAATAGGTCCTTGATCTGCTGGATACAAATAAAACGAAGTGATCTCACTTGATTCGACTACTTTTTCTTTAACTACAAAAGGTCGCCAGCCTGTCCATCCTCCTTTTTCATTGACTTTTTGATTGTAGATATTTTGCTCATGTCCACTCATCAAATCCGCTAATTCTTGATAAGCAACCGCCCATGCGCCTAACAAATCATCTGTGGCCAATTCTCCTAATACTTCTTTGATTGAAGCTATTAAATGCTTTCCTACAATAGCATAATGCTCTGGACGAATATCCAAACTCGTATGTTTATGACCGATGGAATCTACAACGGGAAATAATACACTGGGATCTTCAATGTGCTCTGCATAAGCCAATACCGCCATCGCTAAAGCCGTTTGTTGTTTTTCATTTTGTTGATTTCCCATGTTAAACACGTGTTTTAACTCCGGATTATGAATAAACATACGTTGATAAAAATGTTTGGTTAGCACCACGCCATGGGCTCTTAAAATGGGAACAGTTGATTTTACGAGTTCTTTTTGCTCAGTTGTCATTTGATTTTAGTTTTAAATTATAAAATAAAAGAGGTTTTTATCCTTTAATTAGCTACACCAATTTTCATTTGGTAGCGCTCTGTTACAAATAAAAGATATTTTTATCCTTTATTCAAATAAAATGAACTAAAAATTTTAAATTCTTTATTTTATTTATTCAAGGTAAAGTGTCCATCGATAAGTCCTTGGTTGAATTGACCAATAGACGTCGTTTTTAAAACATGGGCGAGATTATCTCTAATCTGCTTAAAATCATGATGTAAAGGACATGGATTTGTTTCAGAGCAGTAGCTCAATCCCATTGCACAGCCAACGAATAATTCTTTGCCCTCAACAGCTTCTACGATTTCAGCCAACGGGCGATTAAAATCTTCTTTCTCGAGATAGAATCCGCCATTGGGTCCCTTTGCAGATTGGATGAGCCCTTCTCTGCTTAATTTTTGTAGGATTTTAGCCAAGAAGTGTTCAGGAGAATTGACTTCTTGAGCAATTTCCTTTATGCCCGATTTATACCCTTGCTCACTTCTTTTAGCAATGTATAAAACCGCCCTTAAAGCATATTCACAAGTTTTTGAAAAAATTCCCATAACTTCTTATATCTAGTGTTGTGTATTTTGTAAAACAAAGGTAGGATAAATCTTCTGTATTCTATCCATAGTACGAACAATTGCCTTTGGTTTCAAGGTCTTTTTATTTCAAGTATTTAACGAAGTATTTCGGCACTTCTTCATAGCCCTGCCTCAAATAGAATTCGTGTGCTTTTTCTCTTCTGCTATGGCTGTGCAGTTCTATTCGATCACATCCCATTTGCCTAGCTAAAGCGGTAATATAATCCTCCATCTGTTTTCCGATTCCCTTGCTTCTTACTTGTTCATCAACAGCAAAATAACTGATCCGCATAAAATCACCGCGTACGGCCAGTTGTGGAATACAATGCAATGAAATAAACGCAACCACTTGCTCCTCCTCTTCTACTACCAACAATTTTTCTTGTGCACTTTGGCTCATTTTAGCAATTTTAGCAGCTAAAAAGTCCAAGGTTTCGGGGTATCCCATTTGGGTTAAGAGATCAGCGACAAGAGCTGTATCTTCGACTGTCATTTTTCTAATTTGCATTCTTGTATTTTTTATTCTTGTTCAAATGAAAGCAATGTTCCGTCTTTTTTAAATTCGATTGCATAGCGTGCGCGATCAGTTGAAATCGTGCGTGGATACCAGCGAATCCGATTCTTTCTCGTTATGACATATACTGTTAAATCGGATGTATCACCGCCAATCTCTTCTACTTTTTGCTTGAGTGCTTCATATACATTATGGGCGTGTACAAAGGGAATTTCATCTAAAGATACTAAGTCTTGTTGAATGTTATCGCGTTTAGATAGAACAATTGGCTTTGGTTCATGCCACTGTTCATTAGCATAGTAGTATTCATCGACATAGCTGGGATTATCTGGATTTTGTACTTGAAGCAATACGCGATAATTATCGTAAAAATGAATGGATTGATACACGTAAATCGGCCTATCCTTAAACTGAGGCAAAGCGCGTAAGGCGTCTTCTACCGCTATTAAATCCTCCGGATGTGCAGCAAATTGCGTTTTGTTCGTCGGTTCAACGGCAATCACTTCCTTCGTTGGTTCCGCTACAATATCCTCCTTTACCTCAGGAGTTTCGACTGTGGTTTTACCCTTTTTCGTATCTTCGATGGATTGTAAGAAATCCGAACAAGAGCTCATTCCTATCAACAGGAACAACAAAATACTCCATTTTAAACTCATTCTTCTCCTAATTATTCGTTAGTTAGATCTGCTTCAAACATCACGTTGGTCTTATCTTGTGGATCATAAAAAACAATCCCCTCCTTTTGCATGTGAAGAGCCCCTAGCTCAATCAAGGACACTATTTTTTTGATTTTCGCCTGTTGTTCCATGCCGCTCTGATCAACATAAACCACCGTAAATTCAACTTCTGGTTGTTCATTGATATAGGTTCCCGTTTGTTTGAGTTGAAGTAGCTGTGCTACCGCTCGTTTACCTTTAAACTTCAATGCGAGACTCGACACGCCTATATTCAGCTTCTTAAAGATCAAAAATTTAAAAACTAGATAAAAAATACCACTGAATAGAATCAAAAACAGCGCACTACTCACTAGTGGATGGGTAATAGAAAGAAAGCGCCAACCATAACCACGGCTCTCCAATTGATAGGAAAAGACATAGTAATAGCTAACTCCCCCAACCAAAAGCAACCACAGCATGAAAAAGATAACATTCACTTTTCCCTTGCTTCCTTCTACAATCACATAGGGTTGTTGCGTAAACGTTGGATCCACGCGAAGGTGAATGATTTTCCCCTCCATAAATCGTCGTTTTTCGGGTTGACTATCACGCACTTCCATCTGGTGTTGAATGGATTCCTGCTCCAAATTACGCAGCGATAAAACGATGTTCTTCAATGCATCATTTCCTTGAAAAACTGTACTCCCACTCGCCTGTACTATACGTGCCTCTAATCGCTTTCCCGTTCGATTAATTTTGTTGATGTTCCACTTTCTCTGAAGCGTATAGCGATAGACAATACGCAATAAAACTAGCCATATTCCCATCCACAAGACGAGACTAATTCCCAATAAAACGAGAGAAGTCGTTGGGTTTTCATGCTCTAAATACCGATTAGGATATTCGCTGCCATAATAAATAATAGCTGGGTGACCAAAAATGAAATACAGGAAAAAAAGCAGCCAAAAAAGGCCAAATAATTTACGCATAAGAGTAATTTTTTGTTGACGTTTTTTCGTGTAAGGTGGTGGTGAATGAGGCGCGAAACGCAGGGCTTTTTTGTTAGTTGCTTTTTGCCCGTTGTTGGTTGTTTTTTCAAAAATACAATATATTGGAAAATGAGGGTGATTTTTTTTGTTTTTTTTGTTCGTTGCTCGTTGCTCGTTGCTCGTTGCTCTTTGCTCTTTGCTCGTTGTTGTTTGCTCGTTGCTCGTTGTTCGTTATCTAGAATAATTTTATCAAAAGACAAAGAGCAACTCCTAGATTCATCGAACACTAGAACTTAAAGGAAAAGGGAGATGAGAAATGAGAAATGAGAAATGACGCACAACGCACAACAAATCGTAGCGTAGCGAAAATCGGAACGAAGTGGAGATTCATCGAACACTAAAACAAAATATAAAATCAGTGAGATATATTCATTGAACACCAGAACTTAAAGGAAAAGGGAGATGAGAAATGAGAAATGAGAAATGACGCACAACGCACAACAAATCGTAGCGTAGCGAAAATCGGAACGAAGTGGAGATTCATCGAACACTAGAACTTAAAGGAAAAGGGAGATGAGAAATGAGAAATGAGAAATGAGAAATGACGAACAACAAATCGTAGCGTAGCGAAAATCGGAACGAAGTGGAGGTTCATCGAACACTAAAACAAAATATAAAATCAGTGAGATATATTCATTGAACACCAAAACAAAATATAAAATCAGTGAAATAAACCGCGCAAAGTGCAAAGTGCAAAGTGCAAAGTGCAAAATACAAAATACAAAGTGCAACGAGCAACGAGCAACGAGCAAACAACAAAAGCCCCCCCCTTACTCTACCTCAAACACGGCTTGAATCGACACACTAGACCCCAAAGGCAATGAACTTGCGCCTCCTGTATTTCGCGTATGTTTTCCCTTTTCGCCAAATACTTCAACGGCGAGATCAGAAGCTGGATTCATCAAAATGGCATGTTGTATATACGTATCTACGGTATTAAAAGCACCAATTAGCTGCACACAGCGTTTTACTTTGTTTAAATCTCCACCAACGGCATCCTTCAAAATCGCTAAGACATTGAGCATAGTCACTTGGGTTGCTGCTTTTACCTGATCTTCATCCACATCAACGCCTAATTTTCCAGGATTGAATATTTTCCCATCTTTTAAAGCTACTTGATTGATGAAAACCAAATTTCCACTTCGCGCATACAACTCATAATTGCCCACGGGTTGAGGGAGATTGGGTAGTTCAATATTTTTCTCTTGTAACACGCGATTCACATCTACCTTTTGTGGGTTATTTCCTACTGTATTCTTTGCCTTTTGTGGACCTTGTTTTTTACTTCCTTTCAGAGCTACTGCTACTCGAGCCAATTTCTCCCCTTGGATTTGTGCCAATCGGCGTTCGTCTGGAGTAGGTCGTTCTACCTGAGCCAGAGAAACAGGACTTGTTATCCCTAAAACGGAATGGCCTTGTACAACAGTTTTATCAATCGAATCAAATCCACTAATTCCATTGGGTACCAATAGCATACCGTGAACGGCTAAGGTATTCCAAAACGCTTGCAAGGCCAATTCATTCGCTGCACCACTTCCACCCGACATAAAAACGGTTGTGGGTATTTCTTCCAAGGCGCGTTGGGTCCAAAGGTCTACTGTTTGCGCTAAAAAGGCGCTCATTCCCGTACTGATATTGCCAAAGTAAACAGGAGAACCAAAAGCGATTCCATCATAAGCGGATAATTCACCTACTGTAACCATTGGAATATCCTTTAACAGCGGATGATCACTCGCTTTTACTTTTTTAATGATGGCTTGTGCACCTGGTTGTTGATTCACACCTTGTGCAATTTCTTTTGCCAAGGCATAGGTTCCTCCCTGATCAGAATCAATGAGAACTAAAATAGTTGCTTGCTTCTCTTGTGCCATACTGCTTGATGTAAATAAAAATAGAAAAGTTCCGAAGAGGAACAGTGTGAGTTGTTTCATGTGTATTTCAATTTTATAGAAACAAAGGTACATTTGCTTTTTTTATTAACTTTGCCAAAAAGTATATGCAAAACGACACTCCTAAATGTGGTTTAATCGAACAAAAACAAGGGGAATATACGGATAACCTCGCTATTGACGCCTACTTTTGGTATGTTCAAGATTGGAAACACGATGCGTATACACATGTGCATCAACGCGGTCAATTAACCTATGTAGAGCAAGGATATCAATACTTCCACCTCGGAGCAAAAACCTATTTAGTACCCAAAAACCACGTGATTTGGATTCCTTCCAATCAAGAACATCGCATTAGTTCAGAAGCACAAACGGTTCATTTGAGGGTGGCACTCTTCAAGACTGTTCCCAATCTTGCCTTTTTTCAACAGGTACACGTTTTTTTAGCACCACCTGTATTAAAGGAAATGCTATTGTATGCCAGCAAATGGAATCAAGTAGTGGACGACAACCCTGAACAAGCGCTCTTCATTCAGGCTATTCTGCGCAATTTACCTGAATTTTGTCAAGAAAAAGAGTCCCTTCATATTCCAGTACCCTCACATCCTCGTTTATTAAGCGTCTGCAATTACATCAATGCACATTATAACATCACGTGTAAGGTGGATGAACTAGCGATGCTTGCTCAACTATCTACTCGTAGTTTGCAACGCCTCTTTAAACAAGAAACAGGTATTACCCTCCAAAAATACACCCAGTTAATTCGCATTCTAAAAAGCATCGAATTACTTGACAAGCAAGAATATACCCTAAGTGAAATTGCCATTCAAGTCGGGTATAAAAGCCTTTCTGCTTTCACAACCTCCTACCATACCATTATGAAAAGCTCCCCGCGTCGAAAATAAAAAATCCCGTTTATTTCCCTCCAATACAGTTATACTACTGCTTTATTCACAAGTCTTTTTGCAAATCAATTGCACTTTTTTACCTACTTTGTTTGTAAGCGATTGGTTTTTACTTAATTTAGCGCATATATAAAAAAAAGATTATGAAAAAACTCAGCCTATTATTTAGTATTATGCTTACGGCATTCGCTTTTAATTCTTATGCACAATCTCCGATCAACGTGGGAATTAAAACGGGATTAAACTTCACTGATTTCTCGAGTAATCCGAAAGAGTACAGCACGAAAAATTCTTCTGGATTCGGAGTTGGAGCTATGGCGCGTATCAATATCAGTCGCTCGTATATCCAAGCAGATCTAATGTACACAGAGAAAAGTATTAAATTTGAATCTGCAAATGGCGGTAGTGATAAAAAAACACTAAAGAATATTGAAATCCCAGTAGTTTATGGGTACAAATTATTAAAAAGTCCGTTATATAACGTAAGACTTTTTGGTGGAGGTGTTTACTCTGTGGTATTAAACAATTTATCCAAAGGAGCTGTAGATGAGGCTTTCAACGAATTTGACAAATCAAACATCGGATACCGCGTAGGTGCTGGGGTTGATATTTTAAAATTCACAGTTGACGTATCGTATGACGGTGGTTTAAGCAACATCAGTAAAAGTTTCTCATCAAAACCGAATACCTGGTTTATTGCAGTAGGATATAAATTCCTTTAATTCCTACTTTTACAATATAAAAAAGGCTATTGCTCGATATTGCAATAGCCTTTTTTTGTGTTTACATTTAGGTAAGTCCATAGTGCCTCTATTAAAAACAGGCTTTTTAATAGAGGCACTATGGACACATACTAGAGGGATACTAGAGGTAGCACAACGATAATACCTACTAAACGGGTACAACCTAAAAACAACCCATTTGATCTATCTAAAAAGCATCCTACGACTGTAGGTTGTAATTGTCCTTTTGTATTGGTTTATAGATCGAATTCGATGCCTTTGGTTCACTCATCAAGTGTTTCTACGCAAACTATAGTTTTACTTTAAATTTTTATTATTTTTGTGCTATGCAAAAGAACATCAACATTCTAAATAAAAGAGCTAAGTTCGAATACGAAATCTTAGATAAATATACTGCTGGAATTGTACTGACCGGTACAGAAATTAAATCCCTGCGACTAGGTAAGGCTAGTATTGCGGAGAGTTTCTGTGAGTTTCAAAATTTAGAACTCTTTGTCATCAATTCACATATTGAAGAATATGCAAACAGCAGTCACTTCAATCACAAAGCCAAAACAGAGCGCAAACTGCTCTTGAATAAAAAAGAGTTAAAAAACTTACATAAGAGTGTACAAAACAAAGGATTAACAATTATTCCTTTGCGTTTATTTATCAATGAGAAAGGTTTAGCCAAACTGGATATCGCCTTGTGTAAAGGAAAGAAAAACTACGACAAACGCGAGACGATCAAAGATCGAGATAATAAAATAGCCCTAGATCGCTTGAAAAAAGCGTATTAGGACGGCGACTAAATTACACAAGCATCCAAACAGGGATGCTTTTTTTATACGACAACCAAAAAACATGAAAAAGACGCTACTATTAACCTTGGGATTGCTGGTTTCTACAGCAGTACTAGGTCAACACACCTCAGAAGAAGAAAAAGGCATTCCGCCTACTATGGGACCCGAAAGCAAAACCAATCAGTATTCCAACAATAAAATCGGTACGGAATACGATTTTGTAATCAACGAGCAATATGCACCGATCAAAACGATTCCTTTAGACCAAGATGCAATCCTGATTTACGACTACGATGGTACACTGAAATCCTTCAATCTAAAAACACAAAAAATCAACTGGAACTTCAAGGCATATGATTCGATTGTCACCTACGCTCGCAATAAATTGACTCTAGAAAATGGCGTTGTGTATATTCCCTTTCTCAACGGCGAACTCTATGCGTTAAACCACAAAACGGGTGAGGTATTTTGGGAGGCTAAAATTGGGCTAAAAAACAGCGAATACAACAAGATGATGATCAACCAAATTCCAGTAATCCACAACGATTTCCTGTACTTGGTTACCCAGTATGAAAACAGCAACATCTATGCTTTTGACAAAAATACAGGCCATCATATTTGGAACTACAAACTTGAATTTCCCTACAATCACATGCCTGTCCTGTACACCAACAACAAAGTTATTGTTCCCAATGCGGGCTATGTGTACAACTTTGACGCTGAAACAGGAAAAGCACACTATGCTAGAGGGTTTAAAAGAGGCATGTATTCTAAACCTGTGAGCGATGGAACACGTGTTTTTATTGCAGATTTAGGGGCCGAACTCTTTGCATTACATCCTGATAACTTAGATATTCTATGGCAAATGGATTTGAAGGAAGGAACAATTGGACATAAGATGGCCTATGTAAACGATCAACTGTTGGTGGGAACAAGTCGTTCGTTCTACTCAATTAACCCCAAAGATGGCGCTGTCATTTGGCAAACAGATGTGACTTTTAAAGAACAAGCAGACCGACGCTTTGAACTTAAACAAATGGAGGTTTTTAACAACAAAATATACGCCTATAACAACAAGAGTACCTTCTTTATTGTCAACCCCAAAAACGGCAAAATTGAAAAGGAAATCGACCTGCAAAACACGCCAATTTCCAATATCGAAATTCAAGATGATACCTATGCTTTCTTCTATTGTGAAGTAGGTTTGGTTCGACTGAACCTAAATACAAATAAAGAAGAATTACTGTATATCCGCTCTTCGATTCAAGATAATCCCAAAGAGAACTATATTAAGCTGGTTCGTTAGTCTTTATGGTTATGGGTTATGAGAAATGGGTTATGAGAAATGGGTTATGAGAAATGGGTTATGGGTTATGAGAAATGAGTTATGAGAAATGAGTTATGAGAAATGAGTTATGAGAAATGGGTTATGAGAGGATTTTTTCAATAAATAAGAAGAATTTCTGTTATAAGGAGGTTTTGTTGTTTGGCTTTTGGTGTTTGTTCTTTGTGCGGTTTGTTGTTCGTTGTTCGTTGTGCGTTGTGCGATGTGCGTCATTTCTCATCTCCACTTTCCAATCTCCCATTTCCTCTAAGTTCTGGTGTTCGATGAACCTACACTGCGTTTCGGTTTCCCATTTCCCATTTCCACTTTCCAATCTCCCATTTCCTCTAAGTTCTGGTGTTCGATGAATCTACACTTCGTTTCGGTTTGCTCTTTGCTCTTTGCTAGGTTTATCTCATCTAGTTAATATTTCATAAGAGAATCTTCTTTTTCAACTAGATATAATGAATCAAAAGCCAAAAGCCGAAAACCAAAAGTCAAACAACAAAAAAATCACAACTTACAGTTATTCTGACAACCAAAATTAAAAACAGCCTGAATCATGAGATAAGCAGCGGGTATGAGCAAAAGCCATATGCGGGCATCTACGGCTTGAATTAGCAATAAGAGAGCAAGTCCTAAGCGGATATAGCGCATAGGCGTCCATTTTTTAAAGTAATTCACTACGGTATTCATCTTATTTCTATTTTATATGTACCTCAAAAATACTTTTATTTTTTTTGGTCTACTGTAACAATTGTTACTGTTGATCCTCATTAGATCGACTAGATTTGTTTCAAACAAACATCAAATAGATTCGTTATGAGAAAAATGCTAGGGACGATTGCCGTACTACTGAGTACAACAACAATGGTAAATGCGACACACCTTGTGCATCCAACAAGTGTATCAACAGCACAAGTAACAACAGGAGACAAATACGCGATTTTAGTTCAATCGACTAAAAACTTACGCGCTTCGATTATGACTGCTTCAGAGATGAAACAAGCCAATCCAGCAATTGCTTTCGAAATTGTAATTATGGGGCAAATGGTACAGGAATTAAACGACAGCGACTTGCGTTCAACCTTAGATGCGGCCAATAAAGCGGGAATTAAGTTAGTGGTATGTGAATTTGCACTACAGGTTTACGGTGTAGCTCTTCAGGACTTGCCTGCGTATTTTATTGGGACGCCAAATGCGCATAAGTACTTATTTCAATTAAATGAAAAGCAGTACAATACCCTTTCCATCTAAAATAAACAACAAATCAGCATACCTTTTTTTAGCCAAAAAAAGCATCCAATATTGGATGCTTTTTGTGTTATTATTAGTTTTTATTTTCTAACATGGGTACGAAGCGAAAATCGCCGTGTTCGTGTTTTTCGAACTGGGTTTCATTCAGGCGAATGAGTTCGATCATCGTTTGTTGATCTTCACCAACGGGAATAATAAGACGTCCCCCTACCTTGAGTTGTCCCATTAGTGCTTGAGGAATAAAAGGAGCTCCCGCAGTCACAATAATCGAATCAAAAGGCGCATAATTAGGCAACCCTTTATAGCCATCTCCGAAGGTTAATAGCTTGGCTCGAATCCCTAATTTTGGCAGTAATAAGGAGGTTTTCTTATACAGTTCTAACTGGCGTTCAATGCTGTATACCCTCGCTCCCATAGCGACTAATACGGCGGTTTGATATCCACTTCCCGTTCCAATTTCCAATACCTTATCCTCTGGTTTGACTTGCAATAACTGCGTTTGAAAAGCAACCGTATACGGATGCGAGATCGTCTGACCTGCTCCTATGGGAAAAGCAGTGTTTTGATAGGCAAAATTTTCAAAACTCGAATCTATAAATAAATGTCTAGGAATACGTCTAATTGCCTGAAGTACGGCTTGATCAACAATGCCTTTTTCCTTCAACGCTTCAACCAACTGATTGCGCAATCCCTGATGCTTCGTAGAATCCTTCACAGTATATAAATAATTTACACAAAAGTAACCATTATTTTGATAAAAAGCACCTTTTTAAAACCTTCCAAACAAAGTATTGCAAAAGATTTAAAGCTTAAATTTTACCCATTCCATAAATAAGTTTTATTTTTGTTCAAAATAATTTTTTATGCTTAAAATTGGCGTATTGGGAGCAGGACACTTAGGTAAAATTCACCTGCGTTTGCTCAACCAATCAGAAAAATACGAACTAGTAGGTTTTTATGACCCTTTTGCAGACAATGCAAACAAAGTAGCGCAAGAGTTTGGATATACCAAATTTGACAGCATTGACGAATTAATTCAAGCTGTTGATGTTGTTGATATTGTGACTCCTACACTCTCCCATTTTGACTGTGCAAAGAAAGCCATTGAAGCGGGAAAACACGTTTTTTTAGAAAAACCCATTACTACCACCGTAGCCGAAGCAGAAACCCTGATTGAATTAGCGGAAAAACACCACGTCCTTGGACAAGTAGGACATGTTGAACGCTTTAACCCTGCCTTCGTTGCGATTAGCTCTAAAATTGAAAATCCAATGTTTATCGAAACACACCGCTTGGCCGAATTTAACCCAAGAGGTACGGATGTTCCTGTCGTATTGGATTTAATGATCCACGATTTAGACGCCATCTTAAGTGTGGTACACTCACCCGTAAAACACGTTAGTGCGAGTGGTGTTTCCGTTCTAAGTGAATCACCCGATATCGCCAATGCGCGTATCGAATTCGAAAATGGATGTGTAGCCAATGTAACGGCTAGTAGAATCTCCATGAAAAATATGCGTAAATCTCGCTTCTTTCAACGCGATGCTTATATCTCTGTCGATTATTTAGAGAAAACATGTGAGGTGGTAAAAATGAAAGATGCCCCAGAAACACCAGGCGATTTTGACCTAATCTTACAAAATGCCGAAGGCGTAAAGAAACAAATTTACTACGATAACCCTACGGTTTTACCAAATAATGCTATCTTAGATGAGCTGGAAACCTTCCACGACGCAATTGTTAATAAAACAACGCCAATTGTCACGTTGGAAGATGGTACAAAAGCCCTGAGATTGGCTTATCAGATCATTGAAGCATTCAAAAACTAATTGATAATTAACTCGTAAACACACAAATAACTTATGAAAAATATTGCTGTAATTGGTGCAGGAACAATGGGAAATGGAATTGCTCATACTTTCGCTCAAAAAGGCTTTAAAGTGCTTTTAATCGATATCTCAGAACAAGCGATTGAAAGAGGAATGAACACAATTAGCAAGAATTTAGATCGAATGATTGCCAAAGGTTCTATCACAGAAGCAGACAAAAAAGCAACAATTGAAAATATTATTACCTATACAGAAATTAAAGATGGCGTTGTTAATGCTGATTTAGTTATTGAAGCGGCTACTGAAAATATCAACCTAAAATTGAACATTTTCAAAGAATTAAGCGCAGTTTGTAACGAAGATATCATCTTAGCTTCGAATACGTCTTCTATTTCTATTACGCAAATTGCATCGGTAGTAAAAAACCCAGAACGCGTAATCGGTATGCACTTTATGAACCCTGTGCCTATCATGAAGTTGGTTGAAATCATCCGTGGATACAACACCTCAGATGAGGTAACCAAAGCCATTATGGACTTGTCGTTGAAATTGGACAAAGTGCCTACAGAAGTAAACGATTACCCTGGTTTCGTTGCCAACCGCATCTTAATGCCGATGATCAATGAAGCAATCGAAACCCTATACAATGGCGTAGCGGGTGTAGAAGAAATCGATACCGTTATGAAATTGGGAATGGCTCATCCTATGGGACCTTTACAATTGGCTGACTTCATCGGTTTAGATGTTTGCTTATCAATCTTAAACGTTATGTATGACGGATTTAAAAATCCTAAATACGCACCATGCCCGTTATTAGTGAATATGGTCATGGCTGGTAAATTAGGAGTAAAATCTGGCGAAGGATTTTATGACTACAGCGAAAGCAAAAAAGCAGAAAAAGTGGCGAACATGTTTTCTTAATTGAAAAACAACTAAAATAAACCAGCATAGCAAGACAATCGATATTATTGTCGATTGTCTTATTTTTTGATATCTTATAGTAAAGAATGGCAAAAATAATTCCTTTCCAGGGGATACGCCCCACACGAGATAAAGCTAATTTAGTCACTTGCAGATCTTTTGAAGATTACAATGCAGTTGAATTAGCCTATCTTTTAGACTACAATCCCTTTTCATTCATTCACGTTTTACATCCCGCTTATGTCAACCCTCAAAAGGTTACTAGTGATAAGCGTTTTAAAATGGTGGCTGCTAAATTCAATGATTTTAAAAAGGAAGGCATTCTAACAAAGGAAGAACACCCTGTTTTATATCTCTATCAGATTGAAACAAAAAACTGGAAATTCACCGGTATTGTTGCAGGTACTTGTATCGAAGATTACGAAAATAACATAATCAAACGACATGAAGATACCCTAGAATATCGCGTCAAACTATTCAAAGAGTATTTATACCACAGTCGATTCAATACAGAACCTGTACTCATGATGTATCCTGATAAAGAAAACATCAATAATTGGATCGCCACCTATAAAGAAAACAGACCGATTTACGATTTTACCACCGTGACCAAAGAACGTCACACCATTTGGAAAATCGACGATCAAGCGTGTATAGATTGGCTTTGTAGCGAATTTGACCATATTCCAGAAATGTACATCGCCGACGGCCATCACCGCTTTGCCTCTGCGGCTTTACTCAAACAAGAAAATGGCTTTGAACCGCATTCACACAGCAATACGGTCATGACCTTTCTAATTGCTGAAAACAATATTAAAATATACGAATTCAATCGCATTATTCACGATTTGAATAACCATACCAAAGAAGAATTTTTAGCGTTATTAGGCGAAAAATTCGCTGTAAAAAACAAACAACAACAGCTGTGGAAACCCTCCAAGAAAATGGAATTTGGCATGTACTTGGACGGCGACTTTTACTCGCTAAAACTAAAAGATAAAATAAAAACAGACAACATTTTGATGCAATTAGATGCGCAAATTTTGTATGATGCTGTTTTAAACCCTATCTTGGGATTAGACGATTTAAGAAATGATGCTAGAATTGATTATATCCCTGGAAATGAATCTATTGTAGCTATCAAAGAATTAGTGGATGACGGAGAGTATGAAGTTGGATTTATGCTCTATCCAACCAATGTGCAGGAGATTAAACTCGTCGCAGATAACGATTTAATCATGCCTCCAAAAAGTACCTATATTGAACCCAAGTTCATGAATGGGCTATTAACCTATGAAATTTAAAATTATACGATGATGTCAAGTATTGCTGAGAATCTAAAACGAATTAAAACTAACCTTCCTGAACAAGTGAGTTTAGTAGCTGTTTCTAAAACCAAGCCCAATGCGGCTATTTTAGAAGCATATGAAGCAGGACAAAGAATTTTCGGTGAAAATAAGATACAAGAAATGACGGATAAATATGAGGCTCTACCCAAGGATATTGAGTGGCATATGATTGGACATGTACAGCGCAATAAAGTGAAGTATATGGCGCCGTTTGTAACTTTAATTCACGCGGTGGACAGCCTGCGTTTACTTGTTGAAATCAATAAACAAGCCGAGCGAAACAATCGCGTGATCTCTTGTTTACTCCAGCTATTCATCGCAGATGAAGAAACGAAATTCGGTCTAGATGAAACCGAATTGATGGAAATACTAAACAGTGAGGAGTTTAAATCCCTCAACCATATCAAGATCCAAGGGTTAATGGGAATGGCAACATTTACAGCAAACCAGGATCAAATCAAACGTGAATTTTCTACGCTACACGCGATTTTTGAAAAGGTAAAATCAACCTATAATCACCTACCTAATGTGGCTTGTGAAACGCTTTCTATGGGGATGAGTAACGACTACATCATCGCTATCGAATGCGGAAGTACCTTGGTAAGAATAGGAAGTACCATTTTTGGAGACCGCCATTACGAATTAAACAAATAAGTATACTATTGTACGCAGTTTTAGATATAGAGACCACAGGTGGTCAGTTTAATGAGGAAGGAATAACCGAGATTGCCATCTATAAATTTGATGGACACCAGATTGTAGACCAACTCATTAGCTTAGTCAATCCAGAAAAAGACATACAGCCCTTTGTTGTAAAACTAACAGGGATCAATAGTGCTATGCTGCGCTTAGCACCAAAGTTTTACGAATTAGCTAAGCGGATTATAGAAATTACGGAAGACTGTGTGCTCGTTGCGCACAATGCGTCTTTTGACTACCGCGTCTTGCGCAATGAATTTAGTCGATTGGGGTATGACTTCCAAAAAGATACGCTTTGTACCGTCGAACTAGCACAAAAACTATTGCCCGAAATGCCTTCCTATAGCTTAGGTAAATTAGTGAGAAACCTTGGTATTCCCTTAGCTGATCGACACCGTGCCTATGGAGATGCCTTAGCTACGCTAAAGCTCTTTCAATTGCTCTTGTCCAAAGACACCGAAAAAACAATCCTGACAAGCATGATTAAATCTGATATTAAAACCGGATTTAATCCCAAGTTTTTTGATATTACAGATAATCTTCCTACTTCTGTTGGTATTTACTACATCCACAATGAAGAAGGTCAGATCATCTTTATCGGTAAAAGCCGCAACATCAAGAAAAAGATCATGCAGCATTTTACCAATAATTCTGTGCTTTTCAAAAAGGTACAAAAAGAAACCTATACCGTTACCTTTGAGAAAACAGGAAACGAACTCATAGCGATCTTGAAAGAAGCAGAAGAAATACTCTTAAATACGCCCAAATACAATAAAGTGACCAAAAAGGGAATTTTCCCCTACTCCTTGTATATTAAAACCAACCTCCAAGGTTACTTTTATTTTAGCTTGGAAAAAACAGATGGTCGCAAGAAAAATCACATGGCTTTTACCTCCCTAACGGAAGGTAGAAAATTCATTGATAAAATTACAGCCGAATTTGAACTCCCCTTTTATTTGGACGTACTCCATGAAAAAAAGTCAAAAAAAGTTACAGAAGAAACTTTTTGCACTACATTTGAACTAAACTTCAAAGAGTATAACACACTATTACTAAACCTATTACAACAATACAGTATCGATGAGGGCCATGCGTTAATCCTCGATAAAGGACGTACAATCAAGGAGCGAAGTGCTGTTGTTCTAGAAAATGGAAAATTATTGGGCTATTGTTTTTACGATTTGAATTATCAAATCAACGACCCTGCACGAATCGCAGCCAACCTTACGCCTATTACGTTTCACCGAAACAACAGAAATATTATTCTCAATTATTTGAATAAAAAAACAGGTTATAAATTAATCCATTATTAAAAGTATATACGTTGAGACGCAGACTAAAAAATAAGTGGGATATCCTGAAGCAGAAGATTTATATCATCATCTACGGATCCAATACCTTTGCGGGTAAACTATTCGATTTAGTTTTACTAGCCGTGATTCTGTTGAGTGTGATTTTGGTTATGTTGGAGTCGATTGAGAGCTACGACATGAAGCATCACACCCTATTGAAAGTGTTGGAATGGGTGATTACTATTTTCTTTACTATCGAATACATCCTGCGGATTATTTGTAACAAACAACCGCTCAAATACATTTTTAGCTTTTATGGTATTGTGGATTTGATTTCCATTATGCCGATGTATTTGTCGTTCTTTGTTTCGGACTTAGGTGTATTAGCTGTAGTAAGAGCCTTGCGATTACTTCGTTTATTCGGTATTCTCAACCTCGTGCCTTATATTGGTCAGGAATCCAATTTAAAACTAGCCATTAAAGCCAGCCGAACGAAAATTATCGTTTTTATTTACTTTATCGTTGTCGTTTCTATTTTATTAGGAGCCTTAATGTATGTCATTGAAGGAAAAGACAATGGATTTACTAGTATACCGCGAAGTATCTACTGGTGTATTGTAACCCTAACGACGGTAGGTTATGGGGATATTGCCCCTCAAACTACCATCGGTCAAATGATTGCCTCTTTTATTATGATTATGGGATACGGTATTATCGCGGTACCCACTGGAATCGTAACGGCCGAATTTACTAGCTTGAAACGCAATAAAAGTGTAGATGCTAGACGCAGGAGAACCTGTTCTTCTTGTACAACAACAATTTATGATGATGACGCCAATTATTGCTATAATTGCGGACAAAAATTAGGAGATGTCTTTACCCGATAAAAATAAGTACTTACTGGTCGTTATTGGTCCAACAGCTATTGGAAAAACAGCGTTAGCCATCCGACTTGCTCAACATTTTCAATGTGAAATTTTATCCTGTGATAGCCGTCAATTCTTTAAAGAAATGACATTGGGCACTGCAGTTCCTTCTCCCGAAGAACTCCGTGCTGTACCGCATCACTTTATTCAACATATTAGCATTCGAGATTCCTACTCTGTAGGTGATTTTGAACGCGACGCTATTTCCCTCTTAGATCGCTTATTTGAACGCAATAACGTACAAGTAATGGTCGGTGGATCGGGGCTATACGTCAATGCTGTTCTAGAGGGACTCGATGAGTTTCCTGCTATTGATCCTCGCATTAGAGAAGATCTCAATCAAGCTTTGGAAGAAAAAGGTCTCCCCTATCTTCAAGCCCAATTAAAAGAACTCGATCCTGTTCACTACGAAAAAGTAGCCCTAGACAACCCCCAACGGGTAACCCGTGCCTTAGAAGTGTCGATTGGAACGGGGCAACCCTACTCGAGTTTCTTGGCTAAAAAGAACGTAAAGCGCAATTTTATTCCGATTATCATTGGATTAGAAGCACCGCGTGAAAAGATGTATGAACGCATCAATACACGCGTTGATCTCATGCTCAAGGCAGGTCTTTTAGACGAAGTAAAAGCCTTAGTTCCCGATCAGGAGCTCAATGCACTCCAAACGGTAGGCTATCGCGAACTATTCCATTATTTTAAAGGTAATGGCACATTAGAAGAAGCCGTAGAAGAAATTAAAAAAAATACCCGTCGTTTTGCCAAGAGACAAATCACTTGGTTTAAGCGCACACCAAATGCCACTTGGTATTCCTATCAACAAGATGTTTCATCTATCATTGAAGATATCACCAAGCAAATAAACTAAACCAATATGCCCATTTCTGACCAATTTACCTCCATTCACCAACAGTCTTACGAGATCGATTTCTTCGCCTGTTCTCCTACTGGACACCTGAAGTGGGTGGATTTATGTAAACTCATTCAAAGCGTTTCAGCAGATCATTCAGTATTGGGAGGCATTAGTTTTTGGGATTTAAAAGCACATAACCAAGCCTGGGTACTCAGTAAATTTCGCGTAGAAAAGAAAGCAGAAGAGCTGCCACAATGGCAAGATAAAATAACCATTAGCACCTGGATCGAACGACTAGATGGGGTACGATCCATTCGAAATTTTGAAGTTTTCCTTGGAGAACAACTCATCGCTGTTGCTTCCTCCCTTTGGGTGATTATCAATACGGAACGCCGTAGACCTGAACTCATCGCTTTACCCCATGAACACTTTATCAAATTCACGGATAAAAAGGTAACGCATACCGATTTTGCTAAATTATACAAAGGAGACTACCACAAAATCGACCAACTCCGCGTCAAACTATCCGATTTGGATATGGTTAAACACGTAACCAATATCAAGTATCTAGAATGGTGTATCGATGCCGCCTTTTCTTGCCAAGAAGCAGTAGATAAAATACAGGTGATCGATATGCACTTTTTGAAAGAAACTCACATAAACGCAGCATGCGATGTACTCTTCCTCCAAGAAGAGAATCAAATGCACTTCCAAATTACGACGCAAGATATCGTTCACTTTTATTGCTTGATGGAATTGGGTGAATAGTGAATAGTGAATAGTAGAGATGGGAAACCGAAACGCAGTGTAGGTCCATCAAACACCAAAACAAAATGTAAACTAGGTGAGATAGATGAGAAATGAAAGAATTCTCTAGATAGATTAAATCCTCAAAAAACAAGGCTTTTTTGGATGAGATTTGCACTTTGTGAAGTTATCAATTTAATAAAAACTTCTCGCCATTCTTTTTTACATCTTGCTACTCACACTTAGTGTGTCACCTCGACGTAGGAGAGGTCGCATCTTTCACGTCCATAATACAGGAGAAGAGAAATGAAGATTCGTAATGCGTGATGGAACAATAGCCAAACAACGAAGAGCAAAGAACAAAATAAAAACAACAAAAAGGGATTCCTATATTAGAAATCCCTTTTTTTATTTAGAAAATTTTATTCATTCACTACTCACCATTTACCACTCACTAAACAATAAAAACTACCAAACGAACATAGGGCGCTCAGCCATCATTTCATTTACTTGGTCCGCTACCTCTTCGATTACTGCCTCATCCGTATGGTTTGTGATTACTTGATCGATTAAAGCAACGATGGTATCCATATCTGCTTCTACTAAACCTCGTGTTGTGATTGCAGGTGTTCCGATGCGGATTCCTGAAGTTACAAATGGCGATTTATCATCAAAAGGAACCATGTTTTTATTTACAGTGATTTCAGCTTTTACCAACGCTTGTTCAGCGTCTTTTCCTGAAATATTTTTGTTTCTCAAGTCGATCAACATCATGTGGTTATCTGTACCTCCAGAAATGATATTGTATCCTCTTTTTACAAATGCCTCTGCCATTGCTTTAGCATTTTTCTGTACTTGTAACATATAAGTAAAGAACTCGTCAGACAACGCTTCGCCGAAAGCTACTGCTTTTGCTGCGATGATGTGCATCAAAGGTCCCCCTTGATTCCCTGGGAATACAGCGCTATCCAATAGAGCAGACATCATGCGTACTTCTCCTTTTGGCGTTGTTAAACCGAATGGATTAGGGAAGTCTTTTCCAATTAGGATCATTCCTCCACGTGGTCCACGTAGTGTTTTGTGCGTAGTTGTTGTGATAATGTGACAGTGTGGCACAGGATCATTCATCAACCCCTTTGCGATTAATCCTGCAGGGTGAGAAATATCCGCCATTAAAAGGGCTCCAACGCTATCTGCGATTTCTCTAAAGCGTTTGAAATCCATATCACGAGAATAAGCAGAAGCACCAGCAATGATTAACTTCGGTTGCTCTCTCTTCGCTATTTCCTCGATTTTATCGTAGTTTAATAAACCTGTTTCTTGCTCTACACCATAAAACACTGGATTATACAATTTTCCAGAAAAATTCACGGGTGATCCGTGTGTTAGGTGTCCTCCGTGAGATAAATCAAATCCTAAGATCTTATCTCCTGGCTTTAAACAAGCCGAAAAAACAGCGGTATTCGCTTGTGATCCAGAGTGAGGTTGAACATTGACATATTCAGCACCAAAAAGAGCTTTTGCACGGTCGATAGCAATTTGCTCTACCACGTCTACTACTTCACATCCGCCGTAGTAACGTTTATTCGGGTAACCCTCTGCGTATTTATTAGTTAAACAAGAACCAGCTGCTTCCATGGTTTGCTCACTCACAAAGTTTTCAGAGGCAATTAGCTCAATACCGTGTACTTGTCTATCCCCTTCCTCTACGATTAAGTCGAAAATTTCTGTATCTCTTCTCATTCTGAATTGTATATTTCGTTAAATTGACTTCAAATGTACAAAATTCGTTTGTTAATTTGCCCTATAATTATATATTTGATAAAACTATTCATTCAACTAATTAAGCAATAAATATGATGATTACGGCAAATGATCCGAAAAGAGAATCTTGGTTAGAAGTTCAGGCACAATCTGACTTCCCGATCCAAAACATTCCTTTTGGGGTTTTTATTACGAAAGATGATATTGTAACAATTGGAACTCGTATTGGCGACCATGCTATCGATTTAAGTGCGCTACAAATGTTAGGCTATTTGAAGGGAATTGATCTAACAGACGATGTGTTTTTACAAGACAATCTCAATGATTTCATTTCAAGTGGAAAAAAAACATGGCGTGCAGTTCGAAACAGAATCGCAGATATCTTTGACAAAAAAAATCCCGCCTTACAAAACAACACCAAACACAGAGAAGCTGTTATTTTTAAAATAGACGAGGTAGAAATGCAACTACCCGTGTATATTGGAGATTATACGGACTTCTATTCCAGCAAGGAGCACGCGACCAATGTGGGTAAAATGTTTAGAGATCCTGCGAATGCTTTGTTGCCCAATTGGCTCCATATTCCAGTCGGTTACCACGGAAGAAGTTCAACGGTTGTTCCTTCGGGAATCAACGTAAAACGCCCAGCAGGGCAAACGTTGCCTAAAGGAGAATCACAACCTGTTTTTGGTCCATCCAAACGCATTGACTTCGAATTAGAAACCGCTTTTATTACCACAGATGCCAATCTATTTGGTGAAAGTATTCCCGTAGATCAGGCAGAAGATCACATTTTCGGTATGGTTTTGCTAAATGACTGGAGTGCACGTGATATTCAAACATGGGAATACGTGCCTTTAGGCCCCTTCTTAGCTAAAAACTTTGCGACGTCTATTTCGCCTTGGGTAATTACTTTAGATGCCTTAGAACCCTTTAGAACAGCTAGTCCAAAGCAAGAACCAACACCGCTGGCCTACCTACAACAAACAGGTAACAAAACCTTTGATATCAACTTGGAGGTTTACCTTCAACCAGAAAATGGAACGGATACCCTAATTTGCGAATCTAACTTCAAATACTTGTATTGGACCATGAGTCAGCAATTAGCTCACCATACCATCAATGGTTGTAAGATTAACGCAGGTGATTTAATGGGATCAGGAACAATTTCAGGCCCTACACCCAACAGCTTTGGTTCTTTACTTGAGTTGACCTGGGCAGGTGCAAATCCACTTACTTTAGCAGATGGTAGCACCCGTACCTTTATCGAGGATTACGACACCATCACCATGAAGGGCTATTGTCAAAACAACGACATCCGCATCGGTTTTGGAGAGGTAAGAAGTATGTTACTCCCTTCCACCACTACCATGAAATAAAATAACGAAATAAAACCAAACTGTTTAATAAGCGTTACAAGATAGAACCTCATCTAATTTTAGGTGAGGTTTTTTTGTGAATATTGCCTTGATTGTCGCTGTTTATATTACGATGACACGAGATGTTTTAATCAACTCCCCCCCTATTATTGCCCTGCTTAATGGTATTCTATTTTTTCAAATGCAAAAAAACCTAGGCAAGTTGAAAATAACCCGAAATTCCCCCTTCCGTTTTCTTCCACTTTTTGGAAAAAAGAGTTCTTTTCCATTATTTTCCAAAACAATAAACCACAACAAACTGAAATTCACTATTTTGAAGCAAACAAGAAAAGTACTTGTAAAGGGTTTGTAAGGGGATTGTTAATACGTACAAGGGTTTTAGGCCATTTTACCAATGTTACCCTTTACAAACCCTTTACAAACCCCTTACGATCCCTTTTGTACAAAACAATAGAGGGTGACCTTTTGGGACACCCTCTATTGTTTGCCAAATCCCATCTTTCTTACTCCTTTTTTGTAGGCGTTACGCGAACTTCGAATAAACAAATGCACCAAAATTGATTATTTTAAAATCACATTTTAAATCCTGCACAACCTCTTCCATAAATCGCAGCTTTTTCGTATTTTTACCTTTTAATTCATTCGGTGCTATGTCAAAAGTAATTTTATCCTTACAAAATGTAAATGTTTACCAAAATAAACATCAGGTCTTATCCAATGTAAACCTAGAAGTGAACAAAGGAGAATTCCTTTATGTCATTGGTAAAACAGGAGCTGGAAAGAGTAGTTTTATGAAAACACTTTATGCCGACTTAGCCCTAACAGAAGGGGAAGGAACAATTGTCGACTATGATTTACGCCAATTGAAAGAGCGCGATATTCCTTTTTTGAGACGCTCTTTGGGTATTGTATTTCAAGACTTTAAGCTATTACCTGATCGCACCGTTTACGGAAATCTACAATTTGCCTTAAAAGCAACGGGATGGACCGAACAAGAAGCAATTAAAAGACGTATCGAAGAGGTATTAGAACGCGTGGGAATGCTCTCTCATATTCAAAAAATGCCCCATCAACTCTCTGGTGGTGAACAACAGCGTATTGCCATTGCTCGTGCCTTATTAAACGATCCGGATCTTATCCTTGCGGATGAGCCAACGGGAAACTTAGATCCACAAACGAGTTCAGAAGTCATGGAGTTACTTTTAGAAATTAATAAAAATGGCCGTACCATCATTATGGTTACCCATGATTATGCCCTATTATTAAAATATCCAGCAAAAACACTAAAATGTGATGACGGTTCTCTTTTTGAAGTGATACACCGCACATCCTAATCAGCTATGCTATCCATTGCAATACCCGTTTACAATCACAATATTCTACCTTTAGTAGAGCGATTACATCGCGAAGCATCTTCCCTAAACATTTCCTTTGAAATTTTGGTCTGTGACGATGCTTCAACAGCGGTAGTTCCAAATCAAAGTATCACGCGTTTTTCCCATACGCGTTTCTTGCAAAACTCCGTTAATCAGCATGTAGCTTATACGCGAAATCGACTGCTACAAGAAGCGCAATATCCTTGGATCTTACTGCTGGATGCAGATGTTTTTCCCCAATCGGAAACGTTCATCCAAACGTATATTCATCAACGAAATAACGGATTTTTTTTTCAAGGAGGATTTACCTATCCCACTAAAAATCCCACTGACAATCAATCCCTTCGATTGACTTATGGTCAAACCATTGAACAACACAAACACCTACATTCTTGTTGTAACCTCTTTTTTAATCAACGGGAACTACAGCTACAATTTGATGAAACCATAACGGAATATGGCTATGAAGACACCTTATTCTTCCTCAATCTAGCAAAACGAGAGATTAAAGTCACTCGATTGAATAACCCTGTAATTCACTTTAGTACAGAATCCAACCAAACCTACCTAGAGCGCAGCAAACAAGCTTGTTGGGGGTTAGCGAACCTCATTCAACTAGGGAAGATACAAACTGACGAGGTACAACTGAGTCGCATATATCACCAACTACAACACTGCCATTTTACTTTTGTCCTATCAATTGTAGACACACTCCTTGGTTCGTATATTCAACGCAATCTCTTGGGTAAAAAGCCCTCTATGACTGGATTTAAGTGGTTTAAACTGCTTGAATATCACAAGGCTAGCCAAGGGATTCAAAAAAGCTAATCCACTGTTGTAAAACTAGCGGTTTAGCATAAGGTGCTATTGATTTTTTGGCGTGTTCACCAAACTGTTCTACTAGTTTTGCGTCTTGCATAAAAATACCACAACAATGCAACATCAACTGTTCTTGATCTGGTGGAATTAAATAGCCATTGTGACCGTGTTGAATCAAATCAGCAGGTCCGTAATCCACATCAAAAGCAACAACAGGTAAACCAAGTACCATAGCCTCTAAGAAAGCCATGGGCATTCCTTCCATTTTTGACGTATGCAATAGAAACGCACTGGCTTGTAGTTCGCGATTTACCTCCTCTACTTCTCCTTTCCAAATGACAGCTGCATCGGCTAATTCTTTTAAATGGTCAACATAATTCGCTTCTCCTGTGCCACAGATCACCAACTTCCAATGGGGATAAATACGGTGGATTTGCTTCCAAAGACGCAGCATCACTTCGTAATTCTTTTCAGGGACTAAACGACCAACTGCAATCACTTGTTTACTAGTGGATAATGCTCCTTCTTGGGGTAAAGTATCTGTTTCAATCCAGTTGGGAATAACCTGTATATTGGGGTGTTTCCAATCGCGTTTTGTGCTTTCATTTAGTACAATGAGCCCCGTAAAACGCTTGCTCAGCGCCAAGGTAATTCGATCGACAACCCATCGCTTGATTTTGGATGCAATAGGAGATAATAAAAAATGACGAGATCCGTGAACCTCAAAATACAGTGGTACAGCTGTCTTTAAAAAATAAGAAGCAAAATAACCTTTGATCCCATTATCTACCACAACAAGAAGATCCGGTTGAAAAGCGTTAATTCCTTGTTGTTGAACGAATGCATAAAAGTTTCGCATCTGTCTCACTGTGCGTATCGAATGGGGATAAAACTCCCATTGTACATGGTCATCAAAGGAATAAAACGGCTGTTGCTGTTTATCATTGGTGGAGATAATCTTCACTTGATGTCCCAACTCCACAAAAGCCCTTGTTTTTTGACTGAGTATACGAGCCACTCCACCTCCACCTGTAATAGAAGTAGCAAGATAGAGTATATTTAATTTTTTGAATTCCATAGGTTTACATACTGATTAGCCACTGTATTACAATCGTGAACTTCGCGAACAAACTGTTGGGCACGTTGTCCTATTTTAGCAATAACGGCTCTATTTTCGATCAGATAGCTCAACTTCTCGACTAAATAGGTCACGTCGGGTTTCGCTTCCATACACACCTCCTCTGCTTGCAGTTTATAATGTGCGAGAAATTCATCATTTGCTCCTGTAAAAACAACTTTTCCTTGAGCCATGGCTTCGAGTGCATTATATCCCTGATCTTTAGAGAATACTTGATCCAAAACAATCGTTGCTCTTTGCTGCGCCAATTGATACGCTTGATAAGGCAACTGTTCTGCTATGATAATATCTATTTGATCACTGTATCGTTGTTCAATCTGCTGTAGGGCAGCTTCAAAAAAGGCAATTCCCTTTTGATGGTAATTCCCTCTATTAATCCCTAAAAAGATACACAGTTTACCTGATTCAGGTCCTTCAATTAGCGGATAATTCGGTATGATAACTGGGTGTGGAATTAATCCCAAATACTTAGGATGTTGCTTATTGGGGTTTACATAATCCATATCACTCGCAATAATCCCCTGACAATGAGCCAAAATCAGCTGTTGGGTTTGGATCACCCCTTTTTGACGGTACACATCAACATAGGCATACTGGCGCTTTAGCTTAGGATTGGCAAATAAGGGTTGAAAGAGCGATAGTTCTTCTTGGTGCGTAGTCAAATAATGAAATCCGTGGACATCAATACCACAGGAAAGCAAAAACATCTTTTTATTTTGAGTTAACAGCTGCTTTATCAAGCGTTTTTCCCATGGAGCAATCGTTTGAATTGGACGGTCATTAATCAGTTGTACAACGTCAAAATTCTTCAATTGCTTCCAGTGTTGTTGGGCTCTCCATCCTTTTTCAACTTCAGCAATATCCCAACGAAAGACCTTGTGAATAGCCTTGCGAAAAAAAGTGCCCCATCGACTACTCGTCCATTGGGGACGAATGGAGAGATCGACCTGTAAATTTTTGAATTTATCGCCATCACCGAGCAAAACGACTTCCTTCACCTTGGGGTGTTGTATTAGTCCCTTTTTCAAGGCAGAATGTAATCCACTATAATCCCCAATTAAAAGTATTCTCATTATCTTAGCCGTGATTTGTTCAAATGTACGTTTATCTTTTTATGTCTCAAAAGAAAATAAAAATAGCCCTAGTAGGTGATACCCTTGCTCATGGTGGGGCTGAACGCATTCACAGCACCCTTTCCCTCTGCTTAGAACAGGAAGGTTACGACGTACACAATATTGTCAATCTAGATGAGATCACTTATCCATATGGGGGTGTATTATACAATTTAGGCGTACACAAATCGCCGCGTTTTTCCATCCGAAATAAGTGGAAGCGCTATCGCCTTTTTCACAACTACCTCAAAGCAAATACCTTTGATTATGTTCTTGACTTTCGAACGCGAAGTAAACCACTCACAGAAGTTCTACTCCAGTATTTGGTTTTTGATTCAACCTATATTCCGACGATTCACAGTGCTGAACTTTCTTGGTACTTTACGACTCGTCGCTTTTGGGGCAAACGCCTTTACAAGAGATCCAAACAAATCGTCTGTGTGAGTCAGGCTATTACGGACCAAGTCAAAGCGATTTACGGGTATGAGCAGGTTATGACCATCCACAATCCCATTACAATAGACCACATACGCGAACAAGCCACGCATCCTCATCCTTTCCAAGGAATGCAGTATATTGTTGCTTGTGGACGCATGGATACTGATAGTAAGCAATTTGATCGTCTGATTGACATCTACAGTCAAAGTCAACTACCTCATGAAAGTATTCACTTGGTTATTTTAGGTGAAGGCCAATATAAGCCCGAATTGGAACAGTTGGCAGCTATACATCAACTCGCGGACCAGATTCACTTCCCTGGTTTTTGTGCCAATCCCTTTGCTGTTTTCAAAGGCGCACTGTTTTTTGTACACAGCAGTCGTTTGGAAGGTTTTCCGACCGTATTGCTCGAGGCTTTAGCCTGCGAAATTCCAGTAATTAGTTTTGATTGTCCGACAGGACCCCGTGAAATCATCCAAGATCAGCACAACGGATTGCTCCTTGAGAATCAGGACTTCGAAGCTTTAAAAAAAGCAATGGAACTACTAGCATTCAACAGCGAACTGCGTCATAAACTCAAACAGAACACCTTGTCTTCTGCTTATGCCTTTGATCTAGCAACCATTAAACAGCACTGGTTAAACCTCTTGCGTTAAGCCGCGTGAGGCTAAAAATAAATCATACGATCGAATGTAATCCCTTTCATCATATACGCCTGAATTGACAGCTAAACAAACTGTTCCCTGCTCAAAATTATCCAATACACTCCAAATACCTGGTTGCAGAATCAATCCTATGGTAGGGTCTTCCAAGCGTACTTTTCGCTTCTGTATGCCATCGTCAAGCGTTACTTCAAAACTTCCGTTTATAGCAAAGAGTATCGTTGTTTGCTGTTTGTGTGCATGTCCTCCTCTATTTTTATCTTGGGGCACGCCATAAATAAAAAACAAGCGCTTCATTTCAAAGGGGATCGTTTCCTCCTGAATAACCGCGAGATTTCCTCTCTCGTCCATTATCTGAGGAACGACAATTTCACTACAATCAAAGATGCTGTACTTTTTCATTTATGTTAAGCTGTTTTTAGACTCTGAACGGCTAAAATACCAAGAAAAATAGACAACTAAAACACAACTGTAAATTATATAAGCTAAAGTGTGGCCTAACGTAGCGGCTTCTATGTTAAAATATGGAATCAAGAAATAGGTAAACCCATAGAAACAGCTAAAAAATAGCGTTTCACAGATCAAATAGGGCCAAACCAAGCGTTCAGTATAAAACAGCAAGCCGTAAATCAGCCCTGCACCTTTGATAAAATCACCTACCAATTGCCAGTGGAGTAAATCTACCATCGGACTAAAACTGTGGTCGAAGATCAGGGGAATCATCCAACTACGCGTAAAATAAACCACGAGCAATCCCATGGCAAACAAGGGTAATACCCCTTTAAAATACAAGCGTATCACGGCTTTCTTTTCCGTATAATCCTTGACTTGAGCTAATTTAGGCAAGAAATAAGTAAAAGCTAAAGTGGTGATAAACAACATATAAATGCTGGATATTCGTTGAATACCTTCCCATAGTCCCGCTAGTTCCACTCCTGTGTGTTTCATCAATAATTTGCGCACCCACAACAGACACAGTGGGCTAACAACAGCTGAAAACAGCGCCATGATTGCATAGGAAAATAAGGGTTTAATTAGCGAAAAATCAAACGGTTGCCACTGTAACTTTAGTTCATTTTTCACCCAGTAAAGCGATATAAAAAACAGAACAGCCGGACTAATGACCATAGCCAATAAGGCACCATTCAACCCTTGATTGTACACCAAATAAAACGTAATCAGCAACCCTGATATATTGCCAATAACATTGAGATAAATAACCTTTTTAAACTGAGATAATCCCGTCAAAAAAGCGACCCAAATACCATTGAGTACCTGTAAGGGAAAGGCAAATCCTAGGCATATAAATAGGCTGGGCATGGAAAAGGCCTCTTCGAATAAGTAGTGATTCAATTCATTGCGAAACAGGAGAATAAGCAAAGACACCACAAGCAACACGCCTAACATAAAGCGCAACAAAACATTGATAAATCGCTCAATCAACGCCTTATCCTCCCGATGAGACGCTACATATTGTACAATGCCGTTGGCAAAACCAAAAGAAGTAAAAGCCTCCATGGAGGCCAACATATTGCGTAGGTTTCCCATATACGCCATACCCGAAGCACCAACAAATAAAGCCAAAAGCTTAGCAGAACACAAGGCTGTAACCAAACGCACCACAATGCCTATCGTATTGAGAAGGGCAACGGTAGTGAATTCACTTTTCTTATATTTCTGCCAGATTTCTCTTATCATTAATAGGCATTTATTGCATCGATAATTTGCGTCACTTCTTCGTCTGTAAGTATGGGTGACATAGGTATACTAACGACCTCTTGATGAATTAGTTCGGTAATGGGCAATTGCAGGTAACTAAATTCACTCAAAGCGGGTTGCTGATGAGGGGGTATAGGATAATGTATAAGCGTTTGTATCCCCTTTGCCAACAAATAACGCTGAAAGTGTTCACGTTCAGCTACGCGTACTACAAATAAATGGAAATTATGCGCACCATCAGAAGAAAGATGAGGCAAAATAATTTTTATATTCTTAATCTCACGGATATAGCGATAGGCAATATGCAAACGCTTTTGATTATCGCGATCTAGATCAGGAAGTTTTAAATTCAACAAGGCTGCTTGTACTTCATCCAAACGCGAATTAAACCCCTTGTACTTATTTTGATACTTGATGTGAGAACCATAGTTGCGAGTTGCGCGAATAACCTCTACTAAATCCAAGTGATTGGTTGTGATTGCTCCTCCATCGCCTATACAACCTAAATTTTTACTTGGATAAAAACTAAAGGCCGCAGCATCGCCAAAAGCACCTGCTTTAACGCCTTTAAAACTCGTCCCATGCGCTTGTGCTGCATCCTCAATCAACAGTAACCCACGGTCGTGGCAATAGTGTTTGATCTTATCCATTTCATACACTTGTCCATACAAATGCACAACTAAAACTGCTTTTGTCGAAGCCGTCATCGCATAGGTGATTCCACTCAAATCGAGGGTATAACTATCTAAATTTGGCTCTGCAAATACGGGATTTAATCCACAATCTAACAAAGCTAAAATTGTAGCTATATACGTATTGGCAGGTACCAAAACATCATCCCCTACACTAAGTTTCCCCAATTTGATGTATCCATCAAAAATGAGTTTTAACGCATCCAATCCATTCCCCACACCAACACAAAAGGACGTTCCACAATAGGCTGCAAAACGCTCTTCGAAAGTGACTACCTCATGGCCAAGTACATAGATTCCATCGTGGAAAACTTGCTTTATTTTTTGCAGATAAGCGGCTTCATACGCTTGATTGATCTGCTGTAAATCTAAAAATGCTATCATGGAGGGTTGTTGGATTTGAAAGGTAAATATAGTTTTTTTTTGTGGTATTTGGTGTTTGGCTTTTATCTCACCTAGTTTATATTTGTTTTGGTGTTCGATGAACCTTCACTGTGTTTCGGTTTGATGTTTGGCTTTTGTGTGCTTTGTTCGTTGTGCTTTGCCCGAACTGTAAATCGTTAACAAAAAAAGCCCTACTCGTAAGTAGGGCTTTAACTATATTAAGTAAGAATAATCTGATTTGACAAACGTTTCTTATTTTACTCTATTAACGATAGCTGCGAAAGCTTCAGGGTGATTTGTAGCTAAATCTGCAAGAACTTTACGGTTCAATTCGATGTTATTAGCTTTCAATTTACCGATGAATACAGAATAGCTTAATCCGTGTAATCTTGCACCAGCGTTGATACGCATAATCCAAAGTGAACGGAAATTTCTTTTCTTTTGTTTTCTATCACGGTAAGCATAAAGCATTGCTTTTTCTACCGCGTTTTTAGCTACTGTCCAAACGTTTTTACGTCTTCCAAAGTAACCTTTGGCTTGCTTCAAAATTCTTTTTCTTCTTGCTCTTGAAGCTACTGAGTTTACTGATCTTGCCATTTCTTTACAAGTGTTTTTTGTAGTGGGCGACTTTTACAAGTTCTTCTAAATTACTAAGCGCCACTCCAGGGTTATTAAAAAATTTTAACCGAATCCAGTTCTAGTTACCTAGAATTAGATTAATCTTAATTGATCTTTGATGCTGTGCTCATCTGCTTTAGATACTAAAGTAGAGTGAGTTAAAGCTAATTTACGCTTTTTAGATTTTTTAGTCAAAATGTGACTTTTGAAAGCGTGTTTTCTTTTGATTCTTCCAGTACCAGTTAGCTTGAAACGCTTTTTAGCACTAGATTTAGTTTTCATTTTAGGCATTTTGTTCCTAGGTATTATGATTATCTTACTTAATTCTATTTTTTTTCTTTAGCGGGAAGAATTACTTTGTTTTCTTTTTAGGCGCAATGAACATCGTCATACGTTTTCCTTCCAATACTGGCATTGATTCTACCTTTCCGAATTCTTCTAAATCCTGTGCTAATCTCAATAACAAAATTTGTCCTTGATCCTTGTAGATGATAGAACGACCTTTAAAGAATACGAATGCTTTTAATTTAGCTCCTTCTTTTAAGAACTTTTCTGCATTCTTCTTCTTAAACTCATAGTCATGCTCATCAGTTTGAGGACCAAAACGAATTTCCTTAACGGTAATTTGCGTTGATTTAGCTTTCAACATTTTCTCGCGCTTCTTTTGCTCGTAAAGGAATTTTTTATAATCAATAACTTTACAAACGGGCGGTTCTGCATTGGGAGAGATCTCCACTAAATCTAATTCTTGCTCTTCAGCTAAACGCAAAGCGTCTGCTAGTTTATATACACCCGTTTCGACATTGTCTCCAACAAGTCGAACTTCAGGAACACGGATTGCGTTGTTTACTCGGTGCAAATCCTTCTTCTCTTCGCGAGGTCTAAATCCTCCTCTTTGTCTTACTGCTATGGCTTTAAAAATTTTAATGCTTGGTTCTACAAGCGTTATACATCATTTGTTTTTTTATTCTCCGAACTGTTTCATGGACGAACTCACTTCTTTTTGAACAAAAGCAACAAACTCTTCTATTTTCATCGTTTGATTTGACTTTCCTGCATCACCGTGTTTACGCACAGAAATCGTTCCATTCTTCTCTTCTTCTTCACCTACAATCAGCATATACGGGAACTTTTGTACCTCTGCTTCACGGATTTTCTTACCGATCGTCTCATTTCTATTATCTACGACCGCGCGAATTTCGTCATTTTCTAGCAAATCTAAAACTTTTTTCGCATATTTTTCATACTTCTCACTCAAAGACAGTATAATAGCCTGTTCTGGCATCAACCAAAGTGGGAAATTCCCCCCTGTATGTTCCAATAAAATCGCGATAAAGCGCTCCATGGATCCAAAAGGTGCTCTGTGGATCATCACAGGTCTATGCAATTCATTATCAGAACCTTTATAGGTCAATTCAAAACGCTCTGGCAAATTATAATCTACCTGAATCGTACCCAACTGCCAGCTTCTACCTAAAGCATCCTTCACCATAAAGTCTAGCTTCGGACCGTAGAAAGCAGCTTCACCACTTTCAATCACGTAGTTTAATCCTTTGTCTTTGGCTGCGTTGATAATCGCTTGTTCTGCTTTTTCCCAGTTCTCAACAGATCCGATATACTTATCTGGATTCGTTAAATCGCGAACCGATACTTGAGCAGTAAAGTTCTCAAATCCTAGAGATCCGAAAACATACAACACTAAATCAATTACTTTTTTGAATTCTTCATCCAATTGATCTGGCGTACAGAAGATATGCGCATCATCTTGTGTAAATCCACGTACACGTGTTAATCCGTGTAATTCTCCTGATTGCTCATAGCGATAAACGGTTCCGAACTCAGCAAAACGCTTTGGTAAATCTTTGTATGACCAAGGTCTTGCATTGTATATTTCACAGTGATGTGGACAGTTCATTGGTTTTAATAAGAACTCTTCCCCTTCTACTGGTGTGTGAATCGGTTGGAAACTATCTGCTCCATATTTGGCGTAGTGCCCTGAAGTAACGTACAATTCTTTTTGTCCGATATGTGGGGTTACTACTTGTTCGTATCCTGCTTTTTTCTGTGCTTTACGCAAGAAGTACTCCAAGCGATCTCTTAAAGCAGCACCTTTTGGCAACCACAACGGCAACCCTTGTCCTACTTTTTGAGAGAATGTAAATAACTCTAGCTCTTTTCCTAATTTACGGTGATCGCGTTTCTTAGCCTCTTCTAGTAAAGCCAAATAATCCGTTAGATCTTTTTGTTTTGGAAACGAAATACCGTACACACGTGTTAACTGTTTGTTTTTTTCGTCTCCTCTCCAATATGCACCTGCAATAGATAAGATTTTAAATGCCTTGATGATTCCTGTATTTGGAATATGTCCACCACGACATAAATCAGTGAACGTATCGTGATCACAAAACGTAATTGTACCGTCTTCTAAATTCTCGATTAGTTCTACTTTATATGGATTTTCTTCTTTTTTATACATCGCTAAAGCATCGGCTTTGGATGCTGAACGCATACTAAATTCGTGTTTACCTCTTGCGATTTCTAAAAACTTATCTTCAATTCTCTTAAAATCGGCATCTGTAACTTTGTGATCCATGAAATCGACGTCATAGTAGAATCCGTTTTCAATTGCTGGACCGATGGTTAATTTAATGCCTGGGAATAGCTCCAATAAGGCTTGTGCCATTACGTGAGAAGAGGAATGCCAAAATGCTTTTTTCCCTTCTGCGTCATTCCATGAAAATAAAACTAAACTACCGTCCGTGGTCAAAGCAGTGGTGGTTTCGATGGTGGTACCATTGAAGGTGGCAGAAATAATATTTCTAGCTAAGCCTTCACTTATACTTTTAGCAACATCGAAAGGAGTTACCCCTGAGGCAAACTCTTTCACTGATCCGTCTGGTAATGTAATTTTTATCATAATTATTTTTAAAAAATGAGTTGCAAAGATACAGTTTTTGGCGAATAATAACAAGATCTTTTATTCGCTTTCCCTGCTTTTCTATCGAAATAATTTTGTTTGACTTTTCGAGGTTTTCTACCCCTTGTTTTTTTCCATTTGTTGTGTGATCTCTTGTCTATACGTATTTCCCCAATTGGCAAGGGCTTGGATCACGGGGGTCAGGGTAATTCCAAACGGAGATATCTCGTATTCAACAGCAACAATAGCGCCATCAATTTCCGTTCGAAGAATCAATTGATTGAGTTCAAGATCCCTTAATTCTTTGCTGAGTACTTTGGCAGATATCGTACCTAGCGCTCGTTGGAGCTCCATAAAACGCAATTTATCCTGTAGCATCAAAGTACCCAAAATATGCAATTTCCACTTTCCACTTAAAATAGACATGCTGTCTTTGATCCCCATTATATTTGACTTACACTGTGCATGTTGTTCTTTCATTGCTTTAAAAATTACGCGTTATGTAAAGGTACGAAAAATCAGTCACACTATCAAGATCTGCCCTCCTACTACTTACCAGTAGGTAACCAGTTTCCACTTTGTTAGGATGGTCCTTTTCTCCTCTTAAAGGCGATACCTTTGTCATACGAATCAAAAATAAAACAGATGAAAAAGAATTTAATTTATTGGATATCCACAGCTTTATTTAGCCTTTTTATGTTATTTAGTGCCTATGGTTATTTCACAGATCCAACATTTAAAGAAGCGTTTGCCTATTTGGGATACCCGGATTATTTCCGCATTGAACTAGGCGTAGCGAAGCTACTAGGTGTTCTTGCCCTACTACTCCCCTTTCTACCGCGTTTACTCAAGGGATTTGCTTATGCTGGCTTCACCATTAACCTCATTGGTGCAGGAATTGCGCATTTAGCTATAGGCGAAGGCATTAGTTCACTTACACTGATTTTTGTGGCCGCTCTTTTGCTTGGAGTTTCCTTCTTTACGCAACCCACTAAAGGCGTTTAACTTACACCTCGTTTCAAGATTACCCCTAACATTTACTCATTTCTACTATATACGCTACGCCATTTATTAGGTTGTACCCGAAAGAAAGCATAGAAAAACAAAGTATTCTTTGCTGAAGGTTTTAAAAATTATAACAAAAGATGTACTTTCGCACTGTATTTTTACAACGCAACAACACCCATTTTATGTACAAAAGTATTTTTAAACCGTTTGCCTTTTCTATGGATCCTGAAAAGGCGCATCATTTTACCTTTAACTCGTTGAAATTCATCAACAAAATCCCAGGTGTATCAGCGATTATTCGCTCCACCTTTCAAGTGAATGACAAACGATTGGAACGCGAGGTCTTTGGATTAAAATTTAAAAACCCAGTTGGATTAGCAGCCGGTTTAGATAAAGATGCTAAATTGTACAGGGAGCTGGAAAATTTCGGTTTTGGCTTTATTGAAATTGGAACCATTACCCCAAAACCACAGGATGGAAATCCTAAAAAACGCATGTTTCGCTTAGTAGAAGACAACGCCTTGATTAACCGCATGGGATTCAACAATGGCGGAATTGATCAAGCGATTGAACGTTTAAAGAAAAACAAAGGCACTTTAATTGGCGGTAATATTGGAAAAAACAAAGTAACCCCGAACGAGCAAGCAACAGCAGATTACGAAATTTGCTTTGAGGCACTTTTCCCTTATGTGGATTACTTTGTCGTGAATGTGAGTTCACCCAATACCCCTAACCTACGTGCTTTACAAGATAAAGAACCTTTAACTGCTTTGTTACACGCCTTACAAGACAAAAACAACAGCAAACCCAAAAGCAAACCCATTCTCTTAAAAATCGCACCGGATTTGACAGACAGTCAATTATTAGATATCATTGATATTGTGGCAGAAACGAAGATTGCCGGTGTTATTGCAACGAATACAACCATTAGTCGTGAAGGGTTACAATCGGAGAAAAAAGTAGAAACAGGTGGTTTAAGTGGAAAGCCATTAACGAAACGCAGTACAGAAGTTATTCGCTTCTTAGCTGATAAGAGCAATCGCGCCTTCCCTATCATCGGTGTAGGAGGTATTCACTCTCCCGAAGATGCCCTTGAAAAATTAGAAGCTGGTGCTTCCTTGATTCAGTTGTATACAGGGTTTATTTATGAAGGTCCTGCTTTGATTAAAGCCATTAACAAGAAAATACTAGAACAGTATACGCAATAAAAAAACCGCTGAATAGCGGTTTTTTTAGTATCATTATACTTCTTCAATGATGGATGTACCTTTGGATTGATCGCCAGAGGTCCACTCCCACACTTCGTGTAAGCGTATTTTTCCGTTTTCCAATACTTCAGGAGTAGACTGACATTGTCCTGTCATCAAATCACCTTGAACATTCACTTGGTGGTATCTCATGTTGATGTTTCCATTCTCATCCACCAGACCGATCAAATGTCCTGAGATAATCTTTCCCCCCTTATAAGCTGCCGTTAAGATCATTCCTTCCTGCTGGTAGTGAAAAACGGTCTCACTAGACGTTTCCCCATTAGGCGTATTCTGTACCGCACGAAAGGTTTTGTTGTTGTAGTTTATCATCTTGCTGTTCTTTTAATTCCCATTTAAATGAAAATAGCAGGCGCTAATTTCGACTGCTTTTTGTTATCCAAATCAATACACATCCCAAAATTATTCACCACTTGATTGCCTAAAAATGGGAGAAAAAAACCAGCATAGTCAGAATCAGGGATCTGTATGTTTTCTAGCTTACCTGTTGCTAAATTGAGGGTATAAAAACAAGGAATTCTCGTTTCTTTCTGTTCTGTTGCAGGACTATCATACAAACAAGAGAAATACACCCGATTATTTCGGATAAAAAAATCAGGAGCATAGTGAAGGGAATCGTCAAAATCTAAGGCAGTCTGCCAAACAATTACTCCATCCTTAAACAAGGTGGCAATATAATCCCCATCGATATAAAAGTAGGTATCTTTAGCAAGGAGCGCTACCCGATGAATCAATCGCTTAGCAGGCAAAGCGATTACGTTGGCTTCTTTTGTTTGAAAATTATAGGTAAAAACCTCCGCTTTTTTTCTTGGGTTCGGCAAAACAAAGGTTTGCAATTCCTCATTCAACTGCCCATAACTCAAGGGACTTGCTCCTGGGAAGGTATACTGTATTTCTTCCGTTTTTATATCGAGTACAACGACCTTCTCCCTTTTTTTGATATCACCTCGAACGAGAATTACTCCGTCTATGGGAGTAAACAAGGCTTCGTAACCAAAAGCAACCTTGGTTGCAGCCACTTCCTTTTGGGTTTCTACTTCGACCAAGCGAATGAATCGCTTACGGGTATCAAATGTTGTATCGATTGCGAGCACTTGCTTGCCATCTACTGTTATAGCTGTGATTTCACTTTCTTTGGGCTGGGCGGTCATCCAATATTTCTGATTGGTTTCAAAATCGTAAACAAAACTACCATAACTCAAACTATCGTGAAAAAAGGCGCGTGAACTCGCTTCACTCACTCCAAAATCACTATAATAAATTTCTCTTTTTTTTGTGCTCTTTTTCATCACTACTTCTTTTTAAGCGAAAGATACTTTTAATTTTGGGATACTTACATCCTCTCTTTCGATTTTTAGTCGGGTTCCATTCGACTTTCGTTTGACATACCACTATCTTTCCTCCCTTATGCATCCATAGTGTCTCTATTAAAAGTTTGGTTTTTAATAGAGACACTATGGACGCACTATGGACTCATTATGGACGCACCCTAAAGAAAAGTCGAAAAAAACTGCTCTTGTCCTGGTATAGCTGTACAATTATTATTTAGAATGCTGATCTAAACTACACTCGCTCGCGAGGATTTCACTGCGTTACGATTTTCATTTATCTCACCTAGCTTACATTTTGTTTGGGTGTTCGATGAACCTACACTGCGTTTCGGTTTCTCATTTGTCATCTCTACTATTAACCACTCACTACTAACCATTTACATTTTTTTTACAAAAAAAGTAGCAAATATCACTAGCAAAGCCTTGTGTTGAACGCAAATTATACTATATTTGCACTCGCAATACAGAAGTAAAGCAGACTACTGGAGAAATGGCAGAGTGGTCGATTGCGGCAGTCTTGAAAACTGTTGACTGTAACAGGTCCGGGGGTTCGAATCCCTCTTTCTCCGCAAAGAAAACCGATAACGAAAGTTATCGGTTTTTTTATTTTCTGAAAGTTGTGGAGAGTTTACTCTCAGCACAACTTTCAGAAAATAAAAAAAGCACAAGACCGAATGCAATGAGGTATTGGTTTTCTTTGTGTCTATATACCCCCGAATGGGATATTTAATCCCTCTTTCTCCGCAAAGAAAACCGATAACGAGCGCTATCGGTTTTTTTTTCCATAATATACTTTAGTCTCTATTTCTATAAAAGTTGAACGCTTATACATATAAATCATTATTTGAAATATATTATTATCAACACTTGCGACAAAGTGTAAATCCTGCACCTCCGTTTTTAGCATCAACTAAATCAACTACATTACCTCTTGTTCGATCAATTACCATAAAATCGGGTTTACTATATGTTCCCTTTTTACTTATTTTACCATTAGGTAATTTTGTTGGTTTTTTTCTCTATCTTTTTTACTAAATATTCCCAATCATCTTCCTGTTGACAATTACTTTGAATAAAACGTATAATATCATTTCGATATTCCAAAGGAATCTCTTCAACTTTATCTCTTATAACGTCTAAAAACACTCTTTCTGCTATTTTCTTAGGAGTTAAATCTTTTATACTTAAATAATATTTCCATTTATCTACATAATTATCAAAATGTGCTAAATCTCTTAAAAAAAAAGATACATGTACCCCTACTGCTCCTTTTTTTTCATCTTTATACTTTAACATTAATTGATACATTTCATTTGTTTCTTCTAATTGATATCTAATAATTAAATAACCTAATGAAGAAATAATATCGGCAATCAATCTAAAATCGTGATTATATGATTTAGCAATTTCAACTAATGCTCTACCTAAGGAAGGGTCATTTAAATATGCTATATATGCATTAGATACCTCATCTCTTGGGACTTTTTCAAACTGTTTTATAACTAGTTGAAGTTCATCTTTTTCTAAAGTTTCCCATTTAATAATTTTATCTTTTAAAGCTATTATATTTTCTATTTTACCCTGTATTTTTTTTGATACATTCATAACTTATCCTCCACTACAAATTAAATTTCCTTTACTATCTACTTTTTTCTTATCATAAGAATGATAAGCATTTTAAATCAAATAATTACGTTTTAAATTATTTAGGGTCTTTATTCTCTACTCCAATTTTGGTATATGTAGCTTAATTTTTTCATTATTTTACTCTGTATAGTCCGTAGGATTCTTAAATCCCGCTGCGAGTTCTCCCTCCGCCCATCGCTTCATCCTAAAGATAGAATCCCAATCTCCGAAGGTAGGATAGGGCTCCCAATTACTTTCTACATTCACAGGTGACTCCGCTACATACTTCTCTTCTATCCCGTTACCACTGCGGATATCATACATCTTCGTCACCTCTAGATATCCATCAGGGTTAAAGGCGTAAGAGATATAATCCTTATTCTTCCAATCGCCATCTATCATCTCTTCTGGATACTTAAAAATTTCTAGCTCCACTAAGAATAAATCTCCTCTTTTGAAGCGCTCTTTATTTAATTCTGATGTATCAAAAGATACTGCATTCTGAAATGTATATTGCATATACACTCGCTTGTACTCATCTAAAAAGAAAAGTGTAGCAAACGCACCTCCAAATCTAATATAAGCGTAGGGTTGATCAATAATATCTATGAATGCAGTTACATTAAAAGCGCGAGCAATCGCATCTACCTTCTCATTAAACTCTTTACTACAAAAAGAAAATTCTCCAGCCCACATGCTATTCATAAACTCTCTATTCATGCCATAGGCATACTTCGCCCATGTCTCTACATCTACAGTCTTCTCAGCTAAGACTTTTTTAGGCATATCTGATTTATAGAAATTACGGTAGTACCAACAAGTATCTTCTTCTGACTGTTGTTCATAATACTCTCTATTCCAGTCTTGATATATGTAGCTTAATTTTTTCATTGTTTTACTTTGTATAGTCCATAGGATTCTTAAATCCCGCTGCGAGTTCTCCCTCCGCCCATCGCTTCATCCTAAAGATAGAATCCCAATCTCCGAAGGTAGGATAGGGCTCCCAATTACTTTCTACATTCACAGGTGACTCCGCTACATACTTCTCTTCTATCCCGTTACCACTGCGGATATCATACATCTTCGTCACCTCTAGATATCCATCAGGGTTAAAGGCGTAAGAGATATAATCCTTATTCTTCCAATCGCCATCTATCATCTCTTCTGGATACTTAAAAATTTCTAGCTCCACTAAGAATAAATCTCCTCTTTTGAAGCGCTCTTTATTTAATTCTGATGTATCAAAAGATACTGCATTCTGAAATGTATATTGCATATACACTCGCTTGTACTCATCTAAAAAGAAAAGTGTAGCAAACGCACCTCCAAATCTAATATAAGCGTAGGGTTGATCAATAATATCTATGAATGCAGTTACATTAAAAGCGCGAGCAATCGCATCTACCTTCTCATTAAACTCTTTACTACAAAAAGAAAATTCTCCAGCCCACATGCTATTCATAAACTCTCTATTCATGCCATAGGCATACTTCGCCCATGTCTCTACATCTACAGTCTTCTCAGCTAAGACTTTTTTAGGCATATCTGATTTATAGAAATTACGGTAGTACCAACAAGTATCCTCTTCTGACTTAAGTTTATAATATTCTCTACTCCAATTTTGGTATATGTAGCTTAGTTTTCTCATTGTTTTTTATTTTTTATTCCACCATTCTAGCATTTTCAGTATTACTTCTTCCACCTGTTGTATGATTACGTCTGCCTTACTTGCAGTTCCCTAACAGCATCTGGTATTTCCTTTTCTTGTTTTGGGACTTTGCTTATATCATGTAGTGCCACACTACCTTTGCTATTTTCACTGTATCGTTGAGCATTAATTTAGAACACTTTAAATACAAAAGACTTAACCTAATTACTCAGTTAAGTCTTTTTATTACTGATTTTCTTTATTAGCTATAGCATAAAGATATTCACTTGCTAGTATTTCAACATAGCTATCATATCCCACTATCAAATAATGCTTTAAATTCAACGTGTTTGATGGGTCATAAAGTCTTTTCTTTTAGCCACGCTGAGTGATCTACTTCATAAAATCCAGAATCTGGGCAATAGCCAAATCTCTCCCAAAAATCGAATTTATTTAAATCTTCATTAACTTTAAAAATTTTATGGTTAGTATAATTAGCTTCAAAAAAATCTAATGTTATACACTTTACTTCTGCTACTGTAGTAAAAGTTATATTTATATCATATAATCTTAAACTATCCTTATAATCTTGCAGTATTTTTCCTTCAACTTTAACGTTTGTTTCCTTCCTAGAATATTGGACTTGTAAGTCAATTGTTGAAATATCAAAATTAACATGTTCTGGGATTAAACTGTAATTATACTCTTTCATTTATAGTATGTATCGTTTTAAAAATGCTATCAAATCCATTTTCATCTTTGAGTAACAACTCTATTTTTCACATCACAATATACTGTTTTTATAAAGTTTAACGTACTAAAAAGTATCTTATCATCTAATTCGTCACCTAATCTTCTTCAAAAGATTCAGTTATACTTTCAAAACTATTACCAAAAACAAAATATAAACTAGGTGAGATAAATGAGAAACCGAAACGCAGTGTAGGTTCATCGAACCCCCAAACAAAATGTAAGCTAGGTGAAATGCATGAGAGGTGAATGCATCCATACTTGTACTATATTTACCTTATTTTATTTACAAAAATTTAATTATTTTAGTCTATCGATTTATGCACTTACGGGTATAAGTGTTGTTTCACGAAACACAATATCTTTTATTTCGTGAAACCCGATTTTATATGTAAGGCTACCAAACTAACGCAAATGAATTTCGAGATCAAAAATAAAGGGGAAGTTTCTAATGAATTTTTAAAAGTAGGAGTTCAAGATTTTAAAAGTGCTTGTAAATTCATTTCACTACTTCCATACAAAAGAAATAAAAACAAGGAAAATATACTTTGTGTTTTTGAAGATAATGCAGGTACTTGTAGTACGAAACATTCAACACTAAGGAAATTAGCACTTGAAAATAACAAACCAGAAATCAAATTAATGCTTGGGATTTTCAAAATGGACACTAACTATGCACCTAAAATTAAAAACACACTAGAATTAAATAAGCTAGATTATATCCCAGAGGCTCACAACTATTTAAAAATAGGAAGTGCTTATTTTGACTTTACTAATTTTAATTCTTCATATTCAGAAGTTGAAAATCTACTTTTATTTGAAACAGAAATTGAATTCAATGAAATTAATCACCATAAAATTCAAAAACACAAAGAGTTTCTTTCAAATTGGATAAAAGACAAACCGCATTTTAATCTTGAGCAGATATGGATCATTAGAGAAAGTTGCATTACAGATCTACAAAGTTAAAAATTGCGACTATAGAAACTATGTATTTTACAAAATTACAGGTTTGAGGCAGACTAAAGTTTTTGATATAAATACTGTAAAAACCAATCATGTTGGATAGCATTTTATCGGAATTCAATGGAAACAATACTAATTTAGACACATGAAAAACATTCTAGTACTATTTATTTTAACCTTATTGAGCTGTAATTCAAAAAATAGGGAAGAATTAATTCGCGAGAAAGAATCAATTCATATCATTCAAGCCTTACTTGAAGAAAACGGATTAGAAATGGCAAGATTTTTTTGTGTTGAAAAAAAAATTCCAATCTGTTTAAATTTAAAAAAGATTATGGTCAACACTAGATGTTTCGACAAAACAAAAACGAATGAAGAAATAGTAGAAAAACAATTACCTGAAAAATCTTTTACAAACCTAGGAGGAGTCTGCATCGAAAAAATATATGGATCAAGATCGTTTGATAACTCCTTTTTCATAAAAAATGACTCTCTTGATATTGTGAAGCAAAATGAAACCATTAAAGCATTCAAAATCCAAAAAAACATCACCCAAAAGTTCAAAACTGTTGAGTTAACTGAACGTATAAAAATAGATGAAACATACATTCAATTCTCTATTCCCATATTTTCAAAAGACAATACAAAAGCATACTTAGAATTTGACTATTACTCGGTCAATGAAGATAGTTTTGGTATATCTATATATGTAGAAAAAGTCAATGGAAAATGGAAAATAAAGTATACAGCAAGAAATTGGAATACCTAAACAACAAACAAGCATTTGACGCAACAACGGGTTAAGACAAACTTTTAAGTTTTAGCTTTCTATTTCGCAAAAGCCAATCATATCGGCTTTTATATTAAATTAGTACATACAATTGGCTTTTGTTTTGTTTACGCCTAAATTGAAACTTTCACTTCAATTTCTGCCACAGACACTAAGCCCAGAAACGTTAGCTACAATGATGAAAAAAAACCGATACATACTAGTAATTCTTCTATTTTCAATTCATTTATTTGGACAAAATGATTCAACTTTGGCTATAGAAAATAAGCTGATTGAACATTTTAAAGCTCGAAATTGGAATGATGAGGCTATAACCCGTGAATCATTGTATAAAACCAATTTTGCTGGGGATAATTTCAATCTTTCTATAAGTAACAATCCAATCAATTTTAAAACTGAACATATCGTAATTAAGAATCCTTATTTTTCTACTAAACTTAATAACTCACAAGAAGAAAATGAATATACCAGAAACTTTCCTTCCTCTTTTTCTGTGATCTATCAAGATAATTTAATAGCTCTTTTTGAAAATGGAAAATTCGTCTGTATTGAATTAAACACTTTGAATAGAAACCTAGCTTTGGAAGAGCAACTTAATACTAGAAAATTTAGCTATCATTGGATCATAGACCATAAGTTGATCGCACAAGGTGGAAATAAAAAAATGTTCTGGAATGGAAAAAAATGGGAGAAATACAAAGAAAAACTGCCTCTAAAGAATCAACCGATACTATTTGATGACAAGGATTTTATTGTTTACAGAGCTTGCCATGGAGAATGGGGAGGAACAATTTATTTTTATGAGAAATCAACTGGAAAAACCTACTTTACAGCCTCTACTTGTGCAAATACCGTTTCCAAAACAGATGAAGGTTATCAAGTATTGGCTCATTTAGGTCATATGTTTGGTGTTAGTGAGATAAAACTTATTCCTGACCCCAGAAAATTGACCGAAACTAAATCGTATGGAACGAACAAAATCGTTAATGGACAGGCGTTAGGATATACAGACAAGTCAAATGCTTTTATAAACAAACTTGACTTGTATGGAATTCAACTTTTTTCTTCCTTTACTTTTGAAGGAAAAGAGCTTTTCATTGTTCATATCGAGGATTTGACTTTCCTTGCAAAAATCCATAACAATGAAGTTGAACTTGTTCATCCTTTATTTTTTAACGATTTATACACGCACCAACCTATTACAACAAAATTTGGAACCTATACCTTAGTCAATATAGATCATTATGGAACAGGTCTTTATAGAGAAACTTCAACACTGATACTACACAAAAATACAATAAAGAAGATAGACTGGAATGAGAATCACAATCGTTAGGTGCATATCTCGAGATAATGACGTTATTCAAAAGACCTTAAATAAAAGAAACCTTGTAAACCAGTACTTTTTACATTACTTACTTCTGTTCAATCTCTTTCCTCTTCTTCTCAAAGTCATTAATTACTACATAAACATCATAAGAAATAACATGAAGAATAGTATTGACAACCGCTTGAGTTTCAACATAACCAGCTGTACTAATCAATCCTTTTATCAATAATGATTCTGAAGGATATGTTTCTCTTTGCATTAAAACTTTGATATCTTTAGTGCTATTTAGCTTACTATCATACACAGTGCCTTCTAAACCGAAATAAAAAGAGTTCTTTACAGCACTGCCTATAACATCCGTACTCGTATTGCTTTCTACTGTTTCGTAACTAATTAGTTCATTAAAGAGTAGCTTATCTACAGTTAATACATAATCAGCTTCTGCTTCAAAATATACATTTCTCTTCGCTAAATAAAATTCTAATTGCTTCTCTACGTGAAAAAATTGAGATAAACTATCAAGATTAACTCCCTTTAAGAATAGTAAATTCCCTTGTTTCCATCCAATCGTATCAATTGTAGCAACTATCGTTGGATCAAACACGACCTTAACACCTATTGGTTGATCCAATACTTTGCCCTTCATTTTTTTATTCCTGAGGTTGTTTTCTACATTTAACCATACTAGATCCAAACTACAACTAGACAGTAATAAAGCAGCAAAAACGATAAACACAGCACCTAACCTCATCCTTTTCCTTTTTTTAATAGTAGATTTATTGCAATACTACGGATTTAGCTTTTGATACTAAAGGTTATCAATCATTAATTCAAAAGAAATTAGATAAGCAAGCTTTACTTGTACTAACTTGCTCCATAACAGCTAAAATACTAGCTAAAAAAGGCCTCTTCTTTTAACTATTGATTACTATTGGCGATCTGTACCTACCTTCGTTTAACAAAAGAAGCGCAATCCATTCTGTGATTAGATTTTGCTATTTTAATTCCAATTCTTTTGGGAAAATTTCTTTTACTATTGGTGTTATGGGATTTTGGATGAAGGATAATCATTTCAATTTCAGTCCATCATTTAGTAAAGTAGACTAACGCCTAACGGGAAGAAAATACAGAACTTCATACCTCCTACTCCATAAAACCTTTATTGACATCCTTCTCACCTCACAAAAAATAAATAATATTTTATTATTAATTTTTAATCTGTAAATTTAGGGTTAAATAATTGATTTTTTTATCTATTTGGATTCGTTTATATAGGAATCCATCTCTTCTATTTTTATAGTCAACATGATACTTAAAACCAGGTAAACTATGCGTAAACAATTCGTTATTTTTTCAACTTTACTTTTGATTGTACTGCTTCTACTCGCTGTATTTTTAAATAAAAATTGGAGTATTTTTTTCGTCATTACATTATTCTTTGTTCTTATGGGCTACCAAGATATGTATCAAAAGAAGCATACGCTGAGACGGATTTACCCTATTTTTGGTCGACTTCGCTATGTGATGGAAGAACTTCGTCCGAAAATGTATCAATATTTTATTGAATCGGACACGGATGGTAAGCCGATCAGTCGTATTGATCGCGCAACGATTTATCAACGAGCTAAAAAAGAATTAGAAACGATTCCTTTTGGGACGCAATTAGACGTATATGCTGAAGGCTACGAATGGATGTGTCATTCCATTGCTCCAAAAGCATTTGATACGTTGAACCACAATCCTCGCGTACTATTTGGCAACAAAGATTGTAAGCAACCCTATTCTGCTAGTATTCTCAATATTTCGGCCATGAGCTTTGGTTCGTTAAGTGCTCAGGCCGTGGAAGCCATGAATGGTGGTGCAAAATTGGGGAATTTTGCCCATAATACGGGAGAAGGTGGAATAAGTCCGTATCATTTGAAAAATGGAGGAGACTTAATTTGGCAAATTGGTACGGGATATTTTGGCTGTAGAGATGAACATGGAGCCTTTGACCCTCAATTATTTGCTGAAAAAGCAAAATTGCCTAACGTTAAAATGATCGAGCTAAAAATTTCGCAAGGGGCTAAACCAGGGCATGGCGGAATACTTCCTGCCTCAAAAAACACCGTTGAAATTGCGCAAATTAGACATGTGAAACCGCATACGATTGTTGCCTCTCCTCCTTATCACTCTGCTTTTAATTCGCCGTTGGAATTAGTTGAGTTTATTGCGAAATTAAGAGATTTATCGGAAGGCAAGCCTATTGGGTTTAAATTGTGTATTGGACATAAAGCAGAGTTTATATCGATTTGTAAGGCCATGGTTCATTTAGATACGTATCCTGATTTTATTACAGTAGATGGCGGAGAGGGTGGCACAGGAGCGGCTCCTCAAGAGTTTTCGAACTATATGGGCGCTCCTATGTTAGACGGATTAGCCTTTGTGCATAATATTTTAACGGGCATGGGGCTTCGTCAACACATTAAATTAATCGCTTCTGGAAAAGTAACCTCTTCGTTTCATATCGCCCGAGCCATGGCTTTAGGTGCAGATACCTGTAATGCAGCTCGAGCGATGATGATTGCCGTGGGATGTATTCAAGCGCTTTTGTGTAATACCAACCGATGCCCTACTGGAATTGCTACCCAAGACCCTAAGCTGACTATAGGCTTGGATGTTGCAGACAAGAAAATACGAATGGCAAATTATCACAAAGGAACAATCGAGAGCTTTGTAGAATTATTAGGCGCTTCAGGACTTGATGATATGAAAAACATTACACGAAACCATATTTATAGACGAGTGGCATTAAACGATATGTTGACCTATGAAGAGATTTTTCCTTCTGTAGAAGTTGGAGCTTTACTTTTAGGTAAAATTCCCGACAGATACAAACAAGATTTTGATCAGGCCAATATGAATCAATGGGGGATTTCACCTAAGGGATAAGTCCCTCAGTCCCCTATTTTTTTCGTTCTACTTGAACGCCAATCTTAAACAATTCTATCGTAACGTGAACCTAGATCAAGAAAATTGGTTGAAATATTTTTTTATATTTTTGACAATTAAATCTCTCATTTCACTCCTTTTTATTTATATTTGACGTATCAGATTTAAGAAAAAGCAACTTATTTCCGATTTTATTTACTACATCCTGTATTTTAGTGGTAACCCTTGTTTTTTGCCCTTAGACATAAAGCACAAAACAAGGCTATTTGCCCTAATTCGACTCCCAATACACGATTATGACCGTCTCCCTTTTGCAATTTTTCTACGCAAGAGAAGTGAATCCCCTTGGCTTTAAAAGCAGTTGTAATGGGTTCTTCTCCTACTAGAATTAGTGCGAAAAATACCCCTATACCTTTACCTCTTTTCTATTTCTGATTTCCTATTGGTATCAGATGGGCCTTGTTGTGCCTACAAAAACGAAGTATTGGTCGCTCGTATCTTTTTTTTAGTCTCCCCATTCTAAATTTAAAATACATTCACATGAAAAACAAAATTCAATTTTTCGCCTTTATCTTCTGGGGGTTTACGTCTTTTTTTGTTTGTAGTCCCCTTGCATATAGTCAAGAAAACTTAGTACTCAACCCCGGTTTTGAGGACGTGGTTCAAGACAGTTTGTCTTGTACATATTACGCCTCAAGCAGTCGTTTTAATGCAGCTATAGAACATTGGATAAATCCCACCAATGCAACCGCAGACCTTTATCACATGAGTTTGAGTGGACTCTGTACCATGAATCCTTTTGACGATTTCAATCAAGCGAATCTTCCACCGAGAACAGGGGATGCCATGGTAGGACTTGTTTTATATACCGAAGACGATGAAACGCCTAATGGTGAGGAACCTGTCGAATACAAAGAATATGTACAAGGCAAATTAAAGACCCCCTTAGTTCAAGGGTCAACTTATTTAATTCGTTTTTATACCATAATAGGAAATAGGAGCATATACGCCTTAAATAATATAGGATTTAAGTTTTTAGAAGCCCCCTACCATCAAGCCAATGAAAATACTATTCGGCTAACTCCTGATTTCAACTATACAGCTGTTCTAGATTACAATGAGCAGGAGGAATGGACGCTTATGGAATTTGAATATACGGCTCCAACTTCTGGTATCCAATACTTTCTCCTTGGCAATTTTTTTAGTACAGCAGAAACGATTATTCAGAGGCGAAATTTTCGTTCCCGTGATAGTGAAGCTTACTACCTCTTTGACGATTTTTCTATTACGGGTCTAACTTCTACTTTTGACCCCATAGGTCCTTATTGTGAGAATTCCCTATTCATACTACCTCAAACCTCTAGAGAAGGATATTCTGGTACTTGGTCACCTGCAATTAACAACCAAGAAACAACAACCTATACATTTACACCCGACGAACCACATATCCAACCAACCACCCTGACCATTGAAATTACACCACCCAACCTAGATCTTCTCTTTGACCTACCTACTGCCCTTTGCCAAGGGGCTGAGTTTACCCTACCTACACAATCCGAAAATGGAATACCTGGTAACTGGTCACCTGAGCTGAATACACAAAGAACAACAACCTATACATTTTATCCTACAAAAGAAAATTCCTGTTTTCTACCCTATCTTACAAAAATAGAAGTTCTCCCCCTACCAAACTTTACCTTGGAACACTACTGCAAGGACGGTGACTTACTAATCCAAGCTATTCTTCCCTTTAAAGAAAAAAGGACAAGTCTATCGTGGAGGATTAACGATCATCTTATTGAAGATACTTCAGCGACAATCAAGTTGTCCGACTATGCACCACTACTACATGCAGAAATCACAACGATTGAAGCTACCCTTGTGGATGAAAATAGTTGCACAAGTACAACTAGTCTTGAACTCGAAGACACTCAACAGTATTGCTTTATTCCCAAGGGGATTTCACCCAATGGGGATGGTCTGAATGATATTTTTGATCTTCATACGTTTGGAGGGGTTGCTATCCAAATTTTTAACCGCTATGGGGTAAAAGTATATGAGCAAACCCACTATACGAATCAATGGGAAGGCCAGTCAAACAAGGGGAATCCCCTACCCTCAGGTACGTATTTTTACCAATTTGTTACACCACAAGGGGAGTCTATCAGTGGATGGGTTGAAGTGATACGCTAGTTTCATCGACCCGCTGAAGAACAGGATTCACAAGCTAAAAGAACTATTTTTGGTTATTCCTCTATGCATAACAAGCTTTTATTTGTAGCATTTAACTACGGTAGCTTGTCTATCCCAATGGAGGAATAACCTTTACTAATTCCTATAATCAATTCAAAACAAATGAAGAGACTTTGCAAGGTCTACCCTTGTTTTAGTACTACTTTTGGTATTCTTTGTGCTACATCAACCTGTGATTCGAATAGCCTAGAAGCATAAACAGGAAAGGGTACAATGACCATTTAGCACTTAGTTTCTTTTTTTTTAAAGCACTACTCCTGTTCTATTTTAGCATACAACAGTAAAATAAAACTAAGTACTAAACTGATACCCAATGCTCCAAAAACCCAAGGAAATTCACTTCCCGTTCGCTCATTAAATGGCTCTGCATGAGCTTTTTAGGGAAGCCTACAATCTTCTCTGAGTTTTAACGAAGATAAGAACATCAGATGTACAAGTGAATACAAAAACAGAAAAACCAAGGCTATTCCTAATAAAGGAAGGAAAATCAACCGTATTTTAAGGAGTGTATCTTTCATGTAGTACATCGATAAGTAAAAGGAAAACGTTACTTTTAGTAAAGCTAAACGGTTTTAACAGAACAAAAAAGTAATTTCCCTGTGTTTCTTTCCTTTCTTTAAAATACCTAATATTAGCGATTGTATGATCTACTCCCTAGGGCTTATCTTTATTTCTAGAAGGAGACGATTAATAAGGTGGGAGTAACAGAGCGTTACTCGCCTTTCATGAATTAAAATCCTCTAGTACTATTTGTATGCAACTACCAAACCACTGGCACCAATTTATTGCGCTTTTTCATAAAAAATTTGATTCAGCACTCGTTTTTGATTCTATTCGCATTTTTGAAGATAGCCTAGCAGTTAACGAACGATATAACACCCATGAATTTGACATTTACCTCCCTCACTATCTTCCAATAGCCGATGATTCTGGAGGTCAGGTTGCTGTTATTTCCAAAGATGAAGCAGATACTAAAGTATATCTTACGTCTTATGGCACATTAGAGAAGGGTGACTTTCAAGTGCTCGATCGCGATTTGATCCATTGGATGCAACGAAAATTTCCCTTTGAGCAAGCGCACAAAATAAAACAGCTACAACAAACAGAAGAACAGCAGATTCACTATGATTTTGTTGCACAACAACTACATCAAAAAAGTAGTTTATATCCCTCGATCTTTCACTTTTGGGATGATACGTATTCCATTCCAACTATAGGATTACCAGAAAATTATCCCACTTTAGCTACCTTGCTTGCTTTTCAGGAAGGTTATGCCTTTAGTCGAAATCTAACGGAATCACTTTGTGGCACACAAGAAGGTGACTTTAACTCGAATTGGCTCGTTATTGCTACAAACTATTTTGCAGATCCTTTTTTTATTGATTGGAGGGAAGCTGAAGAAAATTTCCCTGTTTATTTTGCCTTTCACGGCGCAGGTACTTGGAGACCGATACGCATTGCGGCGAGTATCTCAGCTTTTAAACAGACTCTTCGCACCTTGTTTGATGCTCGTTTTGATCAACAAGAACTAGCACTTTTAGTGGAACAAAGGGAGCCGTCCACGAATGAGTTTTGGATGGAAGTGTACCAAAATGTAGTAAGCAATATTGAAAATGAAAAGAACCTAGAGTCTGAAATTTCTACTGATGATACGCATTGGCGTAAGGCTGCGCTATACATTACAGCTTTAGGCCCCAATAAAATGAAAGTCATTGCTCTGTTAAAAGAACACTATAACCTCTCTGGAGCAGCGGCCCTCCAACTGAGTAAAAGTGATCGCATACTGTATAAGGAGGGTTGGTTCAAATGGATTCAACAGGAGTATGATCATGTGGTGCAATTGGGTGCTACGGCGGAAATTGTACTGCGCTAAAGCAACACCTTTGCTCGATTTTTCCGAACGCTTTTTTTGTTTATTTTTCCCCCTCTCATCCCTCACCTTTATTTCCGTTTACAACAACAAAAAAAACTTTCCCATTCTTTTAAATTAACCGAAAAAAAAAGACTATTTTTTTATCTTAGTATAAAGAATTATTTTTCATTTTTATAACGACACAACAAACAGCCATGAGAAGCTTTACTATACTGCTACTACTCCTAACGAGTACTCCTTTTTTATACAGTCAAAAAAATACCTTTATCAGTTATGAAATTGGACTTAGCCATACCAAGTATTCTTTTCATGGAAATACAGATTTAACTTTATCAACACGAGTTGAGACTGCTATTCCCATGGGGCTTATTACCCAAGAGATCACCAAGAATTTTTACGTTGAAACAGGTTATACAACTGATTACACCGTTTTTAGTTTTGTTGATAAGACAGCAGACAAGGAGTATTGGTATTCGTTATTTTATCGAAATGGAAAGCAAATTCCACTCCGAGTTCAATTTAGATTGCCCTTATTTAATCATAAATTTAGTTTATATACCCTCTCGGGTGTTTCCTATTCATTTGGATTAAAAGAAAATAATTTAGGAATGAACAACAATGACTATTTTACCGTTACTGATTTCTATATGCAGCGCGATTTTTTCTTAGGTCAACTTGGTGTTGGTTTGGATTTCAATTGTGGCAAGAACATTTATATAGGGGTAAAGTTCCAACGTGATTTTGCCTTCCAAGACACCGTAGATATCAAAGGATATATTGAAAATCAAACCCCTTTTTCCATAAGACATCGAGCACATGCTAGTATGTTTAGCTTTCGCGTGGGGTATCGTATTAGTAGCCTCTGGAATACTAACTAGTTGTTGATCTCCTCTAGCTTATAATTTGTTTTGATCTTCGATAAATCTATGCTGCGATTTGCGATTTGATGTAAACCATAACCTAACATCGTTAACATATTGATAATATTAGAGTAACCTTTACGTTAAAGTAAACGATGTTTTTTGTGGTAATGAAACAGCTATACATTCATACACGAAAAAGTCTGCTTATCTTATCGGCTTTTCTCCTCCTATCCTGTGGAGATAAGAACCATTCCATCAAAATGAAGGGATCCGATACGGAGGTAAATCTTGCGGTAAACCTGGCAGAAAAATACACCAAAGTAGATGCTACCTTTAGTATTGCGATATCGGGTGGAGGATCTGGAATTGGGATTACTTCTTTACTAAATGGACAGGCGGACATTGCCAATTCTTCTCGTCCTCTCTCAGAAAAGGAGATTGAGCAATTCGAAACCAAGAATATCAAGGTTCGAACGGTGATCTTTGCTGAAGATGCTACGGCATTTGTTGTACATAAAGATCTTCCTATAGAGACGATTGATTTGGAAACGCTTGCTAAAATCATGAATGGAGAGATTACCAATTGGAATCAACTTACTGCTGTAGACCTCCCTATTAATATCTATGGGCGTCAGAGTAGTTCGGGGACTCATTCCTTCATCAAAAAGAAGCTCAAGATTGAGTTTTCAAATGCGGCAAAAGAAATGACGGGCAATGCCCAAATCTTAGAAGGGATTAAAACCGACAAATCTGGTATTGGTTATGTTGGTGCGGGATACATCTCGCATGAAACGGCAACTAATCCAACAGTAAAAATTCTAAGCATCAAAGAAACCCCTACCTCTCAAGCGTATTCTCCTATAGATGCATACGCCATCAACAACAGCTTATACTTCTTTCAACGACCGCTTTATCAGTTTATCCTAGAAGACTCTTGGGAGAAGGTCAAACCATTTATTGATTTTGAAAATAGCGAGGCGGGAAAACAGCTGATTAAAGAACATGGGTATTACATCATAGAACGACCATAAAATGAAATATAAAGTTAGAATTAGTTTAGATATTGCCTTCAAATATATCTTCAAAGCGACGGGACTTTTAGTGCTGTGCTTATTGGGTGGAATTTTAGCCTTGTTAATTTACAATTCATTTTCCTTTTTTATGGATGTGAAGCCCCTTGATTTCATCACAGGTATGGAGTGGAATCCAACGGCTAAGACTCCTTTATACGGGATGCTTCCTTTAATTTTAAGTACAACACTCGTTACCTTTGGCGCTATGTTACTTGCCATTCCCTTAGGGATTGGAACAGCCGCCTTTATTTCTGAATATGCTGGTACGCGATTAAAAAACATACTCAAACCTGCCATTGAAATGTTGGCTGCCGTTCCTTCGGTAGTGATTGGTTTCTTAGGTATTGTGGTTGTAAGTCCAGGATTAGCGGATATGGCTGGGTTACCCAATGGGTTAAATGCACTAAACGGCGCCATTCTACTCGCGGTAATGGCCTTACCAACCATTATTACCATTGCAGAAGATGCCATTCATGCCGTACCTAAAACTTACAAAGAAGCAAGTTATGGCGTAGGAGCTACCAAATGGCAAACCTTGCGTAAAGTGATCATTCCCGCTGCAGCACCGGGTATTATCTCTGCTATCATGTTGGGTGTAGGTCGAGCGATTGGAGAAACCATGACCGTATTAATGGCGACTGGAAATGCCGCCTTAATCCCCAAAGGGTTCTTCGATTCGGTCAAAACCATGACCGCAACCATTGCCATTGAAATGGGAGAAGTTCCCTACCAAACCACGCACTACTACGGATTATACGCACTAGCGACTGTTTTATTCTTTATGACGCTAATTGCCAACCTAGTAGGTGAATATTTTATCAACCGATTAAGAAAATACCATGCAGCTTAATAAATTGAAATTATCCTCTATTATTGAATGGGGTACTTTAGTAGGAACAACGCTTATCGTGTGCTTTTTCCTTGTTGTTATTATCCTAGAGATCATAACTAAAGGAGCAGGAAGTATTTCGTGGGAATTTATCTCGAGTGTTCCTAAAGAAGGGATGACCCAAGGCGGTATTCTCACTCCAATTATTGGAACGGTATTGATCACGCTGATTACAGCCCTATTCAGTATTCCTTTTGGTGTTTGTTGTGCGATTTACCTCAACGAATACGCAGAGAACAACTGGTTAACCCGAATAATCCGCGCGGCTATTCGAAATTTATCGGGAGTACCTTCTATTATCTATGGATTATTTGGTTTGGCTTTATTTGTTCAAACCCTTCAATTGGGCACGTCTTTATTGGCGGCTGGATTAACCCTTGGATTATTGTCTCTCCCTTATATTATTACAACCACAGAAGAAGCCTTAATGCAAATTCCCAATAGTACAAGAGAAGCAGCTTTAGCTGTTGGAGCAACAAAATTTGAAACCATCAAAGACGTTGTGATTCCTTCAGCTGTTCCAGGAATTCTTACTGGTGTGGTTCTAACCCTATCAAGAGCGGCTGGAGAAACCGCTCCTATCCTATTTACAGGGGCTGCCTTTTACATCAGTGATACCAATGGATACATTAACCAAGAGTTTATGGCACTTCCCTATCACTTGTACATGTTATCCACTCAACATCAATCCATTGATGAAGTAAGACCAATCGCCTATGGAACGGCATTAGTACTCATCTTGGTGGTGTTTTTATTAAACCTAAGCGCATTTTATATCCGTTATAAATTCAGAAAAAATGAAAACTAAATTAGCTGCTGACAACCTAAACATTAGCTTTGGAAGCAAACATGTTTTAAAGAATGTAAGTGTACAATTTGAAGAAAATAAAATTACGGCCTTGATTGGTCCTTCGGGTTGTGGAAAAAGTACATTGTTGCGAAGCTTTAACCGCATGCACGACTTAGTTCCTTATGCCAAAATTCAAGGTTCAATACGATTAGAAGATCAAGATATCTATGCCAAAAATATTCCCGTAACAGAAATTCGCAAGCGCATTGGAATGGTTTTTCAAAAGGCAAATCCCTTTCCTAAAAGCATTTATGACAATATCGCCTACGGACTAAAAATAAACAACTTACCCCATGATAAAAGCGTCATTGAAAAAGCATTGACAGAAGCTTTCTTGTGGGATGAAGTAAAGGATGATTTGAAAATGCCTGCTCACCGTTTATCAGGTGGACAACAACAACGCCTTTGTATTGCTAGAGCCGTTGCTTTACGTCCAGAAGTAATCCTAATGGATGAACCTTGCTCTGCTTTGGACCCTGTGAGTACGATCAAAATTGAAGAATTAATCCTACATCTAAAAGAAAAATACACCATTGCCATTGTGACACACAATATGCAACAAGCCCAACGTATTGCTGATCACACCTACTTTATGTACTTGGGAGAAGTAAAAGAAAGTGGCTTGACACAAGATATCTTTGAAAATCCCAAACACGAAATGACTAAAAATTACATCAACGGCGTGTTTGGATAACCAACATTGAAATAAAAACCAAAAAAGCAGGTGATTTAAAAATCACCTGCTTTTATATTTTATGGTTTATTTTAGATAAAAACATCCGCTATCTTTTTTAATGACATAAACCCCATCAATCCACTGATGCAACTCCTCTAATTTACAAACTTTTTAAAGTCTTCATTATATTTAACATACGAATTAAACAATGTTCTTCTTTTTACGGTTGAGATATTTGAAACAAATTCCTGTTCAAATTCTTGTATTGTTGAAACAATATCAATAATCCTGAAGAATTAAAAATTAACATAGGCGTACTAATTATATGATATCGTACAATTTAAAAAATATCCTGAGCGCTTTTTTCACAGCGCCCTCAAAATCATTTATTTCTTACTGCATTTCCTACTCAATATGTCAATAATTAAATCATTTTTACCACTCTTGTGCTTCTTTCTTCTGTTTTTTTCGTTTATTCCAATACAAACCTCCACCTAGGAACAAAAACAGTAGAACAAAACTAGCGATTGTAATCCTACTCCCTGTTTGAATCACTTGGGGTTCAAACTTAAATTCGACCCTGTGTTTCCCAGTTGGAATTGGCAATCCACGCAATAAATAATTTACTTCATAATGGGGAACGAGTTGATTATCAATATAAGCGTTCCACCCTTTCTCATAAAATACCTCTGAAAACACGGCAAATCCCGCTTGATTATTTTGTGTGGTATACTGTACGTGGTTGGGTTGATATTGATCTAGTACAATCGTTGCTGTAGAATCTACGGAAAAAGAAGATTTTACTGCTAATTCCGGAAATTTAACCGTGTTGACTACAGCTTCTTTTTTCGTTTGCAAAGAAGCCAACGCTTTCATCTCTTCATCTGGCGATTGCACCATTTGCAAGGACTGCACAAACCAAGCTGGTCCATTCGCACTAGCATTTAAAAGGGGAATATCCTGATTATCTTGGGTTTGAAGTAAAAGGTATTTGACGTTCAACATATCCAATACGGGCAGACTTTTTTCTAAGGTCATTGCTGTTTGGTTGATGTGATCGATTAATGTATTGAGCTGAGGTTCTACCTGATAAATAAAAACTTCATCTGCTTTTTGTGGTCGAACCGCACTGTATCCTCCCACTGACTTGTGAAAATAATTGGTTTTTCCCTGTAAACGCCCTTGTGGATTATACACGCGATAATGGGTCTTATCTTGTAGGATATACTCATCTGCAGGGATTTTTTGAAAGGGTACCTCCATGACGTAAGCGGGAACAAAACTATCGTTGTTGACGTACTTCTTGTCGATCAGTACTAAATCTGTAACCATAAGTCCACCAACGAATACCGTTGCCATAATCGTTGATACATATTTTTTGTGCGCTAAGAACAACGCGCCAATTACAAGTCCTACAAATAGAGATGAGCGTAGTAAATCTGCGGTATATACCTCTTGTCTTTGTTTAATCAACACGCTGAGAAAGACTCGTCCTTGGTCTGTTTGGGCGTAAAACTGATCGCGATAAGAAGTAAAACTAAAGGCGTCTTTTCCTAACCAAAGTAAACCAACCATACCAAAAAAGAAGAGGCTTGTTTGCAACAGGTATTTCTTTTGTTCTTTTTCTTCTAATTTAAAAAACGTTTGCAGTCCCATGATTGCCAAAATTGGCATACACAGCTCTACTATTACCTGTATAGAGGATACCGCTCTAAATTTATCGTATAAAGGGATGTAGTGAATAAAGAACGTCGTTAATCCCGCCAAATTTTTACCCCAAGACAAGAGTAGCGTCAAAACAATACCTGCTAAAAAGGCATATTTTATCTTACGGCGATCTGCAAAGAGGCAGAAAACGGCCAAGAAAAACACAATAGCCCCAAGGTAAGCTGGAGCTTCAACAATGGGTTGATCTCCCCAATACAACGGTACATTTGAGGCAAACTTTTCGGCTTCTGTCATAGAGGCCCCTTGGTTAATTACATATTGGTATACAGGAGAATCTATTCCTACATCCTCAGCCATTCCCCCACCAAACAAACGCGGAAAAATGAGGTTTAAACTTTCGGCAATTCCGTAGCTATATTCGGTAATATAATCGTAATCCATGGCCGAAGTTGTTTGCTTTGTTGCCCCATCTGGTTGCAAGGTCAACTCGCTTTTATGGCGAATACTAAAGGTTGAAAATTCTGCCGTTGCTAGTAGATTCGTTGCATTGACTCCCAGTGCTATTATGGCAGATCCCAAGAGAATTCCCCAAGACAAGAACAAGTGGTTGTACGTTTTTGCCCGTATTGCTTTTACCGTATAATAGATCCCTAAAAAAGCAAGCAAAAACAAGAGATAATACGTCATTTGAAAGTGATTGGCTTGTATTTCCAAAGCCACCGCTAATGTGGTTACTAGCGCCCCAATAACATAGCGCTTTCGAAACACTAAAAGCACACCAGCTACAACCAAAGGCATATAAGCAATCGCATGGGCTTTTGCATTGTGTCCTGCGCCAAAAATAATAATCAAATACGTGGAGAATCCAAAGGCCAAAGCGCCAAAAAAGGCTTTTAATGGAGGGATTCTCATCGTGATCAACAACACATAAAAAGAGAGAAAATACAAAAACAAATAATCCGCTGGTCGCGGTAAAAATCGAATCGCATGATCCAACTTTTTGATGTAATTATACGGATAATGCGCCCCTAACTGATAGGTTGGCATTCCCAAAAAAGCATGATCCGTCCAGTATAACTCCTCACCTGTTTCTGCTTTAAAATCCGTTTGAGCTTTTGCCATTCCCATATATTGAACAATGTCCGATTGATATAATTTCTTTCCTTGCAGAACAGGAGAAAAATACAGCAAGGCAATCAGGATAAAACCGAGAAACGCCAAAATATGAGGATAATACAGGGATGCTTTTTTCATCATTTTATATAAAATAAGCTTCAAATATAAAATAATCAAACCTATTCCCTTCCAATTCCATGGATTTATTATTATTTAATTCTCACTCCCATCAAACATTTCCCTATATTTATCCTGCTGCTTTTTTTGATCCAAACAAGAAAGCACATGGCCGAAACGAATAGTTGAATCGACAATGAATACAATCGCAGCACTTAATCGAAAGGAAAAAAGAATAAAAGCGGAACTAGCGAAACTACCTCAAAGAAAATGGGAAGTGTTATTCCTTATTCCCTTTTTTGCCCTTTGTTGTTTTTTAATACCCGGTATTCCTGGGAGAAGAAAAGGACCGTCTATGGCAGAGACCATGGGATATTGGGAGGCTTTTACTGCTATAGCTATTCTATTTAGTATCGTGCTTCCGTATATGATCTATTCTCATATTCAGAAAGTCAATGACGAAATATTCGACCTCGAACGACAACTTAGGCGAATCAAATACAAGCGGAAAGAAGCGGAAGAAATGCAAACTTCCTCTACTAAAAATACAGATCCAACTGGAGAAAGGGACGAAAACTAGCCTTAATTGAAAGATAAAAAATGAAAACAAAAAAGAACCTGCTCGTTTTTGATATTGACGGGACGTTGACTGATACGGTAGCCATCCATCAAAAGGCATTTATCCAAGCGCTACAAGCCTTAGGTATTCAATCTTTTAATGCTGCTTTTGGGACATATCAACATCATACCGATTCACATATAGCCAAAGTAATCTATGAGTCGGCCATGGGACAACCCTTTACCCCATCGCTCCTTGAAAGGTTTGAAGCCACCTTATATGAAGAAATCGAACAAGCAACGATAAAGGAAATTAAAGGTGGGAAGAAACTAGTAGAAAAACTAGAACAACACCCTGACTTTGGTATTTGCTTCGCTACGGGCTCGCTTTATAAACCGGCCTTACTCAAACTGGAACGCGTAGGAATTGCTTTTGATCCACTTCAACTTGTCGCATCCAATCAAATTGAAGAAAGAGAAAACATAGTAACCCAAGCGATCAACAACGCAAAAACGCATTATCAAACCTCGCACTTTGACCGCATTATTTCCATTGGTGATGGACTTTGGGATTTGATTACAGCCCAAAATTTAAACCTTGATTTCATCGGAATTGGCACAACCAACCAAGATGTGCTAATAGCCCATGGTATGCAACGTCATTTTATTGATTTAGCGCATTTTGAAATATAAAACTACTACACAAGTTAGTAAGTACAAAAAAAAACGATGTACCTCCTGTTGAATCAAGTACAAGAGAGGTAAATCGTTGGTATGTATCGAATTCCTTTAGTTCTAACCTAAATTAGGTCTTTCACGCAACTACCTAATATTTTATCTTTTCTTTCCCATCTGTTTCTCAACTATTTTATCAAAGCGACTATCCATACAGACGCTGATATCAGTTGTGATAAATTTTCCTTTATAATACAAGCTAAAGATCGTCGCAGGACAAGGTGCTTGTTGTGCTTGTTCACTACTTTCCAATTTAATTATTTCTAAAGGAATATTTCGCTTTCGAGCGGTTTCTATTAATGAATTTTGAACGTGAAATTCAGAAAAAGGGCATCGGTTGGAATAATACACCCTTAGTCCTGTTTCCTCCTTTTGGGAGGTTGCGTAAACACTAGCATGAAATGTTGGTAAAACCGCCTGATCTCCCCAGGTCAAGGCCAACAAACTAAATCCATCATGAGTCTGTGCTACGGTTGTAAATCCCTGTTTGAGCAACCAGTTGGTATCGCTCATAAAGTGAAGTTTCTGTGTGCCAACCACAGTAACCAATCCCTGTCGATGGTCCTTTTTTGCATCGTCAATTGCCATTTGAAGCAATTGTTTGCCATAGCCCTTTCCCTTGTATTGTCCAGCAACCCAAAAACAATTAATCAATAGATAATTGGGGGCAATAATCGGAGCCCAGCCATATTCAGCAGGTCCATATTCGATGAATACTTTTGCCCTAGCATCGATTCTGCGAAAAACATAGCCATGTTTCATTTCGCGCCTCAACCAATCCTTTTTTAACTGATAACCTTCCCTACATTTTTTATCAGAGATTGCACAACAAATATGTTCTTGATCCAAATTGGTTTGATCTAATACGATGAAATTTCCCATAATTATGAATTTGAATGAGGCACTATCTAACTACTTACTAGTCACTTAAAAGTACATCAATTTAGGCGTTATACCCAAGTTTTTAATCGCTGATTCAAAAAAAAAGCGCAGTGAATTTCACTGCGCTTTTAGCCTGATTTATATACTTAAATGCTCTTTACAATCTTTTTTGCAAAATCTTTTCCTGTTTTTGCAAATCCTTCAGCAATGCGAGATTCATTGTTAAAGTTTGATCCAAACTGATTACCTGGCATATTCTCAAACGAATGTTGTGCTAGTACCTCAGTTGGATTTTCTCTGCTTACTAATCGCAAAGTTGAAGTTACTTTAGCTGCTTGCTTTATAACTCCAGCATCCCATCCTGGGTAAATCCATAGTACTTCAACAAATAAAATGTATTTTGAGTTTGGTGCTTTCTCTGTAAACTTCACCTTTCTATCTGTGTACTTATTAGTCAGTTGTAAAAACTTAGGATTCCACAGCTCTTCTTTGCTGCGATTCCACGATTTCACCCACACCGTTGAAGACCCTTGATCTTTCTTCTCTAGATCTCTGATGTGATTGTTTATATACTGCTCTTCGGTCAGGTTTTCCTTCATCATGCGAAGATTCTCATAATTAAACACAACCTCTACTTCTGTTTCACCCTTTAGCAATTTAAAGTCATGGATTGTTTGTGCGAATGATTGTATACTCCCTACTAAGACAAGTAATACAAGATATACTCCTTTTTTCATTTTATTAAAATTTTATGCAAATTTAATATTCTATATTATCTAAGCAAATCTTTTTCACACCAACTTCTTACTAAAAAATTAAGTATTAACTAAACAGCTAATACCTAATCCATAACGTAAAAAAAATGAAGCTTTACTTTATTGGATAAAGTACTAAACAATAATCGCTTCAACAAAAAATTATTTTACTTCTAAAACAAATTTTATTCTTCCGCTAAGGTACATAACGCTTGTGTTGGAATCCTTGTACATTTGGCCAGTTTTCCCTCACATATCACAGTAAAAAAAGAGAGCACCTAGACAGATGCTCTCTATGTATTTTTGGATTGTCTCATCAACTATCAACCGATTAACTGTCTGGTTCACTTTGTTGATTAGGTTGTTTTATTTATTCTTTACAATATTATCATATTCTCAGTTAGCAAATCTAAAGGTTAACTATAATCCTATTTCGCTAAAAGCTGCTTTGGAATAAATGTCGTCTAATCCGTAGAAAAGATGCCCTTTCCAATTGAGCGTAGGCTGAATATAAATGGAATCCATCCCGTAGTTAATGCATTTTGCAACTAATTCAGAGCAATACAATTTATCGTCATCTGCTGCATTGAAATTTAAATCAAAAACAACCTTTACTTCAAAAAAAGCTTTTGCTTTGACAAGCATGGCCTGCTTCGCTACTGTATCCATTGCATTAGCGTAAAAAGCATGGTCCGTTGATTGCTGTAAAAAATGATTGACCTCTTCTCTTAACACAACCCCTTCTCCAGTAAACTCATCAGCTTCAATATGATAGACAAAAATAGAATCCCGTTCTTTACTGATAATTCCAATATGGGAAAACCTTTTGTCACGAGAAGCCATGCGTTTGAAGATATCTGAAAAATATCCTGTTCCCTTTCGAAGGATTAGATCTCCACTTTGTAATGCAACAGGTATTGACTGCTCTTGTGTTGATTGCTTCGGTATTTTCGTACAGGAAAGTAAAACAAAAAAACTCGTAACTAAACTTAGAGTTACTTTTTTGGTTCCATGTTTACCAACCATTTTCCATCTACTTTCACCAACGTTATTTCTTGTTCCTCCCCTTTCGGATTTTTGATGGTCACCCAAGCTTTTGTATCAACGATAGAATCTTTTACAAACTCTACCTTAGCCTCTGGATCTACTGGCATTCCACCAAAAGACATAGCCATATCCAACAATTTTCCTGTTGGTTCAGTAGCGTATTTTTTCGCTTCTTCAATTTTTCCTTTTGCTACATTTTCTGTAAACTTTACAGCTGCGTCTTTAGGCCCTTGTGAACAAGAAACCATCAACAATCCTAATGTAACTAACATTGCCATTTTCTTCATCATGATCTTTTTTTTTATATTCATCAAATTTAACATAATTTCAATTAAAAAAGATATTTATTTCACAAATGTTAATTCATTGACAATTTGCTAACTGTAAACAGTTTACTAATGTTGTTTGTGTTTCTTACGGTATTGAATAGGAGTCACTCCCACTTGCTTTTTGAAAAAACGTCCCAAGTAGGATTCTTCCGTAAAGTTTAGATCTCCTGCAATAATAGCAACGGTATTGTTGGTTTGAATTAAACGCGCTTTAATTTCGTCAATTAATTGTTTTTGAATAAAATAACTGGCGGGAAATCCTGTGATTTCTTTGACTACATCATTCAAATAATGGGGATGCACATGGAGTTCATTCGCATATTCATTTACCTGTTTCATTTGAATAATTTGCTGATTGACCAGCAATTGAAAACGCGCAACCAATTGTTCTTTTCGCGATAATACGAAAGGGGTTGCTGCCTTTTTATTGTTGTAGATGCGTTCTGCTTCCAATAGAATAATATTCAAGAACATACGCACGAGTAAATCATCATTAAAGGTTTCTTTTTGGCATCTTTCGCTATTTAACTTCCAAAATAAATGCTCCATCATAACAATTTCGCGTTCTTCTAATTGAATAAAAGGCGATTGTCCGATTTGAAAAAAGGGAAAACTGCTTAGCTTAATTTGATGTTTTAAACACAATAAGAAATAATCGGCATCAAACAAGCACATAAAACCTTTGACGTCTTCACTCCATTGTTGAATATGGTGCATTTGATTTTCAGCGATAAAAAACATATCACCTGCCTTAAAGGTGTAGGCTGTAGATCCAATCATTTCTTCCACTTGTCCTGCAGTGATCAAAACTAGGGTATAAAATTTTTTACGCGTTTGCTGGCCTTCAAGAGAGTTGGGAAGCTGAGCCAAATGCTCTAGGGTAAAAATCTCTAGAAAACCAATACCTGTATTATACGCAATGGTACAACATTCTTCGCATACAATTTTACCGTGTACATCAGTAAAATAGAGCGTTTTAAATTCCTCTACCGTACTAATTTCACGGATATTCCCTTCCTTTTTCATCCTTTGACTTATTTAGATTAAAGATAAAACAACTTTTGATATTCGATTACACCTTTCCTTACTTTCCGCATTAAAGGGCAAGTAAAACATGTAAAAGCCATCCTCCAATATACAAGCCGATGCCGTAAATTGTATGCGTCAATAAGCTTCTAGAACGCGCTGTGTTAGGTTGAGGTGTTTTAGCTGCTGCGATTCCAAATCCAAAAGCAGGTTGCATCATAAAAAAGGGAGCTACTGTAGTACCAATCCCTACGGCTAAAGCGGGTAGTAAAGTAGGCTGTTCTAGCCATTCTACGCCAGTAATCAGCAATAAAACAAAAGCAAAGGTAATCCCAATCAAATAGTGTGCACACCAACCTATTGTTTTTTCTCCTGCCATGGGCTGCGCTTGGATAATGGTCTTATGCGTAAAAACACCGTTTTTAAAATGTGCTATCCATCGTCCTAAAAAGGCGTAATTCAACGAAGGTATTTTAAATGCTTTTCGGACAAAAATAGCATATATATCCATAAAGATAGTTGCAGCTACCCCAATGAAAAGGGCATAACCTAGTAAAGTGAACAAATCATTCATAACAAACTCTTTTAAATTTGAAACAAAACTAGTACATCCCACAGCTTATCTTCTGATGCGAATTGGAGTAAAAACAGGACAAATCACATTAAAAAAGAGGACGGTCCAAGGTCCTCTTTTTGTCAACAAACTAGTGAATCTATACAAAAAAGCTGTATAGCAATTGGTAATTACGTACTAATATGATCAAGGTATTTGCGTTCAAACCTTTGATTTTTCCTATAAATCGAAGGAGAAATACCTACTATTTTTTTAAATTGTTTACTCATATGACTAACCTCTTTGTACTGTAATTGTGCTGCAATTTGTTCGAGGGATAATTCGCCATACGAAATCAGTTCTTTTACTCGTTCAATGCGATACAAGATGTAATACCTTTCAATGGTAAGTTGGGTATGCAGGGTAAACAATTTTGCCATACGCGCATAACTCAACGTAGAATCCGTAGCAAGGTAATCTGAAAGATTCATTGCCCTTGCACAATCAGCTTCTACACATTCAATAATTTTTCGCTTGATTTGCTCTACAACAATGGCAGGTGTATCGTCAAGTAGCTCAAATCCCAACTGTAAGAATCGCATCTTTATTTCTACCTTTTTTGCTTCTAGTAAAGGAGAAAACAGCCTGACTTTCCCCAGCTGAATTTCTTTAATTTCCACACCAAGCTCATGCAATTCTTTTTGAATCAAATGAATACAACGAGGGCAAACCATATTTTTTATATGCAATATATAGGATTGATCCATACCAAAGAATTAAAGGGAAGCAGCATACTACTTCCCTACTACTATTATTAATTTACTGGTGCTTCTGCTACAAATTGTCTATAATTTTCCTCATTTTTAAAATAAGCGACTTCTCCGTTATTTCCGATAATCACGATATACGCCTCTGCTTTATCTACAGTTTCTAACGTAAGCGGATCTAAAGCCACTCGAACGCTTTCATCTTCTGGTATACGCGATTGACACATGGCACAGCAACCATAATACATCTTTCCCTCATGCATCACTTCTAGTTGTTTTTTCCCCATATAGGCATCATTGACCATACAAACTAATTCCTTGGGTACAGCGTCGCCTTTTTTATGCTGGTCTGATGAAGCAGCAACAGGCATTTGCTGCATTTCATGTGCTGCGTTTGCTGTCGTTTCTTGCGTCTCTTGCGCTTGTGTAACTGCTGCTGTCTTTTTGTCTCCACAAGCTATTGCAACAACGCTTAAAGCAAGTACACCTACTGTTTTAATCCAATTTGTTTTCATTTTATTATTTGATTTTTTGTTCATGCATTATTTCTTCTGTAGCCATTTTCAAAAGGGTTGTTCCAGCAGTTAAATCACCAAAAACCTCAACCATCATAGGCATGACTCTACCTTTTGCCACCTTGATATGATAGGCGATCCCCCCTTTTATCTCGATGACATATACCCCTAAATTACTCTCTACTACAGCAGTTTTCGGAACAAAGAAACGAGGTTCTTCACTTTGTAAACTCAATGTCACATCGGCAATCATATGGGGTTTCAATCGCTGATTTTTATTGTCAATATCCGCCTGAATCTGTTCTGTACGCAGTTTTAGATCCAAACTACCTGATTGACGAGTAATCACACCTGAAAACACTTCTTGCGGTATGGTTTTCACCTTAAAGGTTACCGTATCCCCTAGGCGTACATAAGGGGTATTTGCTTCTGCAACAGCGATAGTTAACCTCAACTTTTGAACATCTTCCACCACCAATAAAGGGGCTTGATTCATCGGGCCAACATAGGCTCCTTTGTCTACTTGTCTATCCGTTACGACACCATCAAAAGGAGCTTTAATAACCAAGTATTGATCTATATTCTTCATTTCTTGATAAGCAGATAAGGCAGCGTTTACCTGCGCTTGGTCTGCCAGCATCTTCGCTGTTACTTGCTCTAGGTAATCTGGCGCTATTGCACCTGCTGTTTCATTTGCTTTTAACGTACGCTCATAGGTTGCCTTTGTGGCAACGTATATTGCCTCCTGCGCCTTCCACTTCGCTTGTGCATGGGCAACTTGTGCTTGAATTTCAGGTGCATCCAAGACCAATAACACTTGTCCCTTCTTGACAAAGTCGCCGATGTCTACACGCAAATCGGTGACATAGCTATTGACTTTCGCTACTAATTCCGTGCGCTGATCTGCTTTTAGTTCAGCAGGTAATTGAAGGGAAACGACGGGATTGGTCTTTTCCAGTACAAACGTTTCCATTGTATTCATCATCCCCGTCATGCCTTGTTTCTCTCCACCTGCTTTTTCAAGGGGTGATTCGGCTGTTTTTTTATCTGTACATGCGGTTAATACTACTAAACTAACCAGGGTTATAACTATTCTTTTCATCGTTCTTATTTATTTTCAGTCGGTATATAGTGAATGCTTGCTGTGTCTTCTGGATCTAAGGATGGGGATTGTCGGCTAACTTTATGCATAACCCAAGCAAAAACCATCGGTAAAATAACCAGTACGGCAACTGTTGAGGCTAATAAACCTCCAATAACAGCTCTTCCTAGTGGGGCTACTTGTTCACTGCCTTCTCCATGCCCAATGGCCATAGGAAGCATTCCCGCAATCATAGCTAAAGTTGTCATGGCAATAGGTCGAATGCGCAGCTTTGTTGCTTCAATCGCCGCAGCAGTAGCCGTCCATCCCATTTTACGCAGAGTTTCTGCGTTGTTGATTAAGAGTACGGCATTGGCTATCGACACCCCTACGGACATAATAATTCCCATATAGGATTGTAAATTAACCGTTGATCCTGTGATCTTTAGCAACAACAAGGCACCTAACATCACAAAGGGCACTGTCGTTAGAATAACAAAGGACACCTTAAACGACTGGAAGTTCGCCGTTAACATCAAGAAGATCACAACAATTGCCACTACTAATCCTCCAGCTAAGCTCTTCATGGTTTCCTCGAGTACGGGCGCCATTCCCTTTACTTCGATATTGACCCCTTTAGGCAATTCTCCTAAAGAAGCAATTGCTTTTTCTACATCGATTTTCGCTCGATTTAAATCCGTCTGATGCACATTGGCAACGACCGTAACATAGCCCATAGTTCCTTCGTTATAACTTTCTGCCAGCGCTTTTGATTCCATTACCGTAGCCACATCACTCAATACAGGGCGATCAGCCTCTCTGCTCAGCGGAATATTCTCTAACTCTTCTTTACTCGTCAATTGATTTTGAGGCATTTGTACCTGAACATCATAGGCGATTCCCATCATACCTCCAACCCACATATTGCGATTGGTATAACGCGAAGAGGCTGTTGTAGCTACGAGGGATTTTGCAATATCCATCGCATCTAATCCCAATTGAGCTGCACGCACACGGTCAATGTTAATTTCATACGCAGGATAGTTCATCGAAATTGGCATCTTTTGATCGCGCATATAGTCGATGTCTTTCAACTGAGCCAATAGCTTCGTAGCCGTCATCATATTCATTTTGCGCATCATCCCCGACACGCGAATTTCAATTGGCGTATTCGTTCCTTGACTCAATATTTTTTCCGTTAATTCAATCGGTTCAAACGTCAACTTTAATTCGGGTAATTTTTCTTGAATACGCTGGCGTATTTGGTCCTTTACTTCATCTGTATTGCCACTAAAATCGCGGAATGCTACCTGCATAGACGCTTCGTGAGGTCCTGCATTATACAAGTAAATTGGACTCACAGCAAAGGACGAAGGGTGTTGTCCTACAAAAGCAGAAGAAATGGCGATCTTATCTTTTCCAAAAAGGTCTTCTAACTCAACAAGAACTTGTTTTACCTTTCTTTCCGTGTGCTCAATACGCGTTCCTTCGGGCGCTGTAATACGCATTTGTACTTGACTAGAGTTTACTGTAGGCAATACGTCTTTTCCTATATTTTCATACATAAATGCCACCGCCAATATCGCCAAGGTGATAGAACCTACAACCAAAATTCGCTTGCGGGGCATGATCTTCTCAATTCCTACAACTAGGCGATTCTTGAACTTATCAAATCCTTTGGCTTTTTCAGGAACAAGGTGTTTTTCTGGATTGTATTTCATTAACCAGTTCGCCATAATCGGCACAAACGTCTGAGACAACAAAAACGAAACTGTCATCGCAAATCCAATAGCCATGGCCAAAGGCATAAATAAGGCGCCTGGAATTCCATTCATCATAAAAGCAGGTGCAAAAACTGCTAGGATGCTAAATAGGATTAATAATTTCGGAAACGCAATCTCTTTACAGGCATCCCAAATTGCTTGTACTTTACTCTTCCCAAGAGCAAAATGCTGGTGTATATTTTCGATGGTCACCGTACTCTCATCGACTAAAATTCCAATAGCCAAAGCCAATCCCGACAACGTCATAATATTAATCGTTTGACCGAATAGTTTAAGGAATAAAACGGCCGAAATAATAGCAATGGGAATGGTTGTGATAACAATTAAAGCCCCTCTTGGATCGCGCAAGAACAACAACACCATCAATCCAGTCAACAAAGCCCCTAGTACTCCCTCTAGCAATAAGCTCTTTACTGCATTAATCACATTGACCGATTGGTCAAATTCGTAGGATATTGTTACGTCATCTGGAAGGTTATTCTGAATGTGTGGGATTGATTTTTTCAGCTGTTGAACTACGTCGTAGGTCGAGGCTTTTCCCGACTTCGCAATATTGATATACACCGAGCGCTTTCCATCGACTAAGGCATAACCCGTTGTAATATCAGCACCGTCTTTTACTGTGGCTACATCGCGTAAATACACATTGTCAACCTGTCCTTTAAACAAGGGGATATCGCCAAATTCCTCTACGGTTTTCAGCGTATTATTGGTTGGTGTTAGATAGTTCTTATCTCCAACATAGACATTTCCTGAAGGCATTGTCACGTTTTGTCTGCTAATCACTTCCACAATTTGCTCGGGGCTCATGTGGTGGGTACGAAGCTTATCGGGATCAATATTGATTTCTATGGTACGAGGAGAACCTCCAAAAGGCGGTGCTGTTGTCATACCCGGTATTTTGATCAAAAATGGACGCGCGACAAAATTGGCAATATCTTGTAATTCGTTGTTTGTCTTTGTCTCCGAGCGGAACACCAATTGTCCAACGGGTTGAGAAGAAGCATCAAATCGAATAATAAATGGCGGCGGTGCACCAGGAGGTAAGAATATCACCGAACGATTCGACAAGGCGGAAATAGAAGCAATCGCCTCCCCCATATCTGTTCCTTCGTAAAATTCTACCTTCATCAAGGTTAATCCTTGGGTATTTTTGGTATCAATACTCTTAATGCCATTGGCAAAAAGCATCATATTGACATACATTTTCGTAAAATACCCTTCCATCTGTTGGGGTGTATAACCATTGAATGAATGGGCAATATACACAACGGGTAAATTCATCTCAGGTAAAATATCAACCTGAATTTCTTTGGATGCCTTCACACCAAAGAACAGCAATCCTATCACCAATACCATAATCGATATCGGCTTGCGCAAGGCAAAGCGAATTAAATTCATACTCTTTTATTTTTGGGGAATGGCGTTGATTAAAATTTGAATATCTCCTTGTGCAGCAGCTTGCATGAGCAGGGCTTGCCAAATGTTATTTTGAGCCACTTCAAATGAAATTTCTGCCCGTTGCAAGGTGTACAAGGCTTGAGTAAAAGCAACTAAATCGCTCAATCCATTTTCATACAAGGCTTTTTGTTGATCAAAAGCTACTGCTGCTGCCTGTACTTCAATGGCACTTTGATCCCAAATAGCTGTTGCATTGAGATACTGTGCTTGGGTCAATTCCACTTGGTTTGCCAATTCGCGATCCATGGTAGCATACTCTGCTTGTAAACTAAGCGAAAGTTGTTCTTGTTCTTTTACTTTGGATGCCGTTCGGAAAAAATGGGAAATATTCCACGTTAGTTGTAAACCAACTAAATAGTTCGTTCGATCGATTCCCACTCCATGACTGTAATTTCGACTAAAAGCGGAATTATCTTGTACGTAATTCCAATCAAAGCCTGATCCACGTCCTTGAATAATACCAAAGGCATTTAGTTGAGGCAAACGACCGCGTTGAACCACTTTTTCCATGGTTTCACTTTGTTCGATTTTATGGGCTTGTACTTGTAAAAAAGGATGTGTATCTCTTGAATATTCACGCTCAAAAAGCACAGGCTTTGCCGTTACAAACACGGGATCTAGCACATAAGCTTTCGAAGGCTGATCCAAGACATCGGAGAGCTGTTTTTCCCATTCCAAGACTTTATCTTGCGCTTTGATGTGGGTTGTTTGCGCAAAAGCGACCTCAGCCTGTGCTAAGCGTTCATCGACCTGAGCGATTAATCCGCTTTTTGCCTTTGCTGCTGTAAGGGTATAAAAGACCTGAGCGCGGTCAACATTGCGCTGTTGTACCTCAAGGATGCGCTGAGCAGCTAAAGCATTTAGGTAGATTGCACTTGCTTTCACTTGTTGTTTAAAAACCTCTTGTGCCACCTCCTGTTGCTTAACAGCTTGTTGTGCTTTTGCCATGGCAACACCTTGACGGGTTTTACCAAAGGAAAACACATTCCAATTGACATTGGCAAAATAGAGCGAACCAAAAGCTGCATTCCAGTTTTGTTCCGCTAAAGGCATAGAAGTAGAAGCCGATCCCAAGCCACCATAGGCATATAAGGGCCCGTTTTGTGCATTGATCGTCCCATAGCTCTGTTGAGCACCAAACGTTAAGTCTGGGAAATAATTTCCCTTTTGATTTTGGGTGTTATAAATAGAAGCTTGTAGTCTTGCTTCTTTGCTTTTAATAAGGGGATAGCGTTGAGTAACCTGTTCTACGGCCTGTGCTAAAGTAAGCGTTTGAGCAGATACAGCTGTGGCTGTACTCCATAGAACAACGAACGCTATTGCATTGAATTTCATTTCAAATCACGCGTTTAATTAGACAATAACTTTGCGGTATCCATCCCTAGGGAGGATACGTTCAACGTTGTGTACTAATCAAATTCGATATACGCAATGTTTGATGTACAAAGGGACTTCCTTTGTTTGATCAAGATAATATCGGTAGGGAATTAGAATCTCTTTTGGTGCAGCGACAAACTCGTATACTGCACCAAAATAACGGTGTAGAATCGCATCGACAAAAAACGATACCTTCAAAACCTTAAAACTCGTCTGCTGTACTTCGGACTTTACTTTTACAACTTCAACTTTGTCTTGACAGCAATTCTTTTTAGGTTCATCAACTGTTTTTCCTGCCTTACTGCAAAAAGCACAGCTTTCTTCCGTTGTTTGAGCAAAAGCCACACTCGTTTGCTGCACCATTCCTTTACAGAGGTGCTGGTATGTACTAAAGCCTGAGGCTAAAAAGAAGTACAAAAAGCTAAATAGTATGACTAATATTCTCTTCATATATAGGGCGAAGATATCAACTCTCCTACAAAAGAACCTTATATAATTTTTGGAATATGTTGTATAATTTTACCTTGGAGCACAATAAGGAGATTCTATTTAACTTCTGTGAATACCTCTCCTTCTTTTATCTCAGCTAAATCGCCAACTAAAACGCGAGTCCACGGTGTATTTCCTTTGTGTACATACACTTGTCCTGCTTCATTTTTCACGATAACAACTGGTGTAGCTACAACAATATTGGCTTCGTTTAACGTCCAAATATAAGCGGTAGTTCCACGCATAAAAATTGCTTTTTCATCGAATACTTTTACAGGAATATTCGGAATACTCAACCTTAGTTTACGGATGGCTTGTCTATTGGGAATCGAAGACGCATCTAAGGTCATCATAATCTTGCCTTCTTCGCTAATAGCCTTTTGATTCAAAGTAGCAAGAACTGCTGAAGGCAACTGATAAATAGACTCATCTTGAAAAACAAGGGCTCCCTTACTATGTTGCAGGTGATCGCGAACGAGTAAATAATCTTCACTCGTTACTTCTATTTGAATGGAGTGTGCTTGTCCGCTTTGGATGTTTAACAAGGGTTGATTATTTTCAATTTTTCTTCCTGCACCAACTAGGACTTGTCTGACAACCCCAGCTTCCTGTGCTTTGATTCCTATTTCAACATAAGTAATGTGAGCAGAAGATGTAAGTTTAGCAACCTGTTCTTCATCGTTGGCTAAGGTATGCTTTGCCTCATTGTACAAGGCATATTGTTTTTCGTAATTTTCTTTTGCTTCCATACCGTCTTCTCCTCGATCAATAGCCAATAAAAGGTCCAATTGCTCCTTGACGTGAATTTTAGCGTCTTTTACTTTGCGTATTGCTTTTCCTAAACCAAGGGTATCACCTTGTGCAACGCGTAAAACAGCAATTTCTTGTCCTACTTCAATGCGGGAGTTGACATCCACTTTCAATTGAACCAATTCGCCACTTTGACCTGATCGGATCACGCGTACGGGCGAAGCTGCACTTGTTGTAGCATAGGTTTGATTTACCTCGATGATTTTTTCTGAACTCTCCTGTATTTGGACTCCTTCAGCAGCAAAAGGCAACTGCTTCGTTGTTGTGTCTTTTTCTTTGGTATTTCCTTGACGCTCATGCATTCCTCGAAATCCAACCCATACCAAAAAACCAATACACCCAACCGTCATTATAATTTGTTGCGCTCTAACTTTTTTACTCTTCATAACCTAGTACTATTACGTACAAATATAAAGAACAATCAGGCGATTTTAAAGTTCTTTTGTCTAGGATTCAAATTTTATTTCAATTCTAGCTCTTAGGGTGTAAAAACAAAAAGCTGACGCCCTTAAACTAAGAGCATCAGCTTTTTTTATTTAGTACAACACATTTTTAATGTCCGCCTAAAGCGCGATACAAGTCAATTTTTGATGCCAAGTAATCTCGTTTTAACGTAGCATAATTCAGGTTACTTTGCAAGGCGAGTGATTGTGCATGAACCACTTCCAAATACGAGGCTTTATCCAAACCAAACATGACCTGGATACTTTCTAAAGAAGTATTTAAAACACTTACGCGTTGTTGCACCACTTTTTCTCGTTCTTGTGTTTTGTCAATCTTCACCAAGGCATCATGTACATCTGCATAGCCAACAATAACGGCATTTTTAAAGTTTATCGCTGCTTTTTCTCTTTCGATTACAGCGATATCATAAGCAGCTCTCAATCGTTTCTTTTGGAAGATTGGTTGCACCAATCCACCTACAACAGTGCCAAATAGCGAGGCAGGTGTGTGAAACCATTGTGAGGTTTCCATGGCATTCAATCCCCCTTGAGCTGAAATGGTCAAACTAGGGTAGAATTCGCCTTGGGCAGCCCCTACTTTGGCATTGGCTTTTCTCAGTTCCAATTCGGCAATTTGAATATCAGGGCGTTGACTTAAAAAATTTGCGGGAACCCCTACGTGTAAAGCCGTTGAAAATTGCAACGCATTAATTGTTGTTGTGCGTTGTATTTGTTGCGGAAAGTGATTCAACAACACCCCCATCGCGCTTTCTTGCAAGGCAATTTCCTGTTCAATTTGAGGTAGCAATTCTTGCGCTTCCAACCACTGTGCTTCCGCCTGTTGAACCGCTACAATGGATTCATTGCCTATTTCGTACATTTTTTGTGTCAAGGCAAATGTTTTCTCGCGTAAGAGTAATCCCTCCTCTGCAATGCGCAATTGCTCATCTAACATCAATAGATTGACATAAGCCGTAGCAACTTCCGCTACCAAGCGATTTTGAACCGCTCGTTTTACTTCTTGCGTTTGTAAATATGCCGCTAGTGTTGCTTCTTTTTCTCGTCTAATTTTACCCCAAACATCTAGCTCCCACGATAAATCCAAACGCGCTGTATAATCTTTACTTGTACGCGAAGCTCCACTACTTACTGCTTCACTGTTTTTAGATAATTCCGTGTGGGATCCTGCTACTTGTAATGTTAAGCTAGGTAACAGATCCATTTTCGATTGCTTGTACAACACATTGGCTTGATCGATATTCTTAATAGCCAGTTTCAAATCTGTATTCTGTTCCAATGCCAATTGAATATACTGTGCCAATTCACCCTGAGCAAAAAAATCTTGCCACGACACTTCAGCTAATGTATTCACGGTTGAGTCTACCTGCATACCCGAATAAAATTGGCTCGGGTTCTCTAATGCTGGACGCTCGTAATCTTTTCCAACTTTACAAGCGGTAAAAACGAGAGCAACCGGTAGTATATATAAATATCTTTTCATTTCTAATTTGTTTAAACTTCTGCAGTTGGTTCTTGCGCTTGAGGTGTTCCTGATACTTTTTCCTGTATGTATTGAAAAAACACATACAGCACTGGAATAACAAATACCCCTAAAACAACCCCAAAGAACATCCCTCCTGCGGTACCAATACTGATCGAATGGTTTCCTTGAGCGGAAGATCCTTGTACAAACATCAATGGAATTAATCCCGCAACGAAAGCAAAGGAAGTCATTAAGATTGGACGCAAACGCAAACGCGAGGCTTCTAAGGCTGCCTCAACAATTGACAATCCTGCATTTCTTCGCTGTACTGCAAATTCTACAATCAAAATGGCATTCTTTGCCAAGAGTCCGACGAGCATGATCAGCCCTACCTGTACGTAAATATTATTGGCAATTCCAACGGCACCAATGGCAATAAACACTCCTATAATTCCCACTGGTAAAGAGAACAACACCACTAAAGGCAAGATGTAACTTTCATATTGTGCAGCTAAAATGAAGTAAACAAACAAGATAGATAATCCAAAAATAAAAATCATTTGATTACCCGATTGTTTTTCTTCTTTGCTCAATCCCAACCATTCAATTCCATATCCTGTTGGCAATTTTTCTGTGGCAATTTGCTCTACTTTAGCCATTGCATCTCCGGTACTTACACCTGGACTAATAATTCCATTAACCGTAATAGCATTAAATAAATTATGTCTGCTGATCGCTTGTGGTCCGTATACTTTTTCCAGTTTTGCAAGAGAGCTAATTGGAATCATCTCTCCTTTTTGTGTGTGCACATATAGTGTTTTGAACGAATCTTCATTGGCTCTAAATGGCGCATCACCTTGAACAAAAACCTTAAATTGTTTTCCAAATCGATTGAAGTCATTTACCTGTGCACTTCCGTAGAATAGTTGAACAGCGGCCATCATCTCGCTCACTTCTACCCCATGCATTTTTGCTTTTACAGGGTCAACGACAATCTTATACATCGGAAAATCGGCTTTGAACATGGTAAACGCTTGTACTACCTCATCCGAGGCACTTAAATCTGCGTTGAATTGCGTAACTACATCTGCAAATTCATTAATTGTACCTCCTTTACGGTCTTGAACAACCAATTCCAATCCATCAAAATCACCAAATCCAGGTACGGTTGGATTGGCAAACACGAAGAAATCTCCTTCTTTAATTGTCGATAATTGGCCGTTGATATCGGCTAATATCGCGTTGATATCGGTTACTTCTCCACGATCATTTCGATCTTTAAAAGCGATGAATCCCATTCCATAAGCTGGACTGGCTGCATTTCCTAAAATATTAAATCCAGAAATCGTCGTTACCGATTTAATTGCTGGGTGGTTACGCATAATTTCATCCCCTTCTTTCAATACCTTCGTTGTTCGGTCAATAGACGAACCCGGAGGCAACGATAAGGCGAACATAGCAAAACCTTGATCTTCATTTGGAATGAATCCTTTAGGTGTTACATTCATCAAAAGCACCATGGCAACGATAGATGCCAAGATTAACGATGCACCGAGTACTTTGCGTTTCAGCAAGAAGCGAATTCCACCGACATAGCGATTGGTTAAGGCATTGAATCCACTGTTAAAGCTAGAGAAAAAGCGCCCTAAAAATCCTTTTTTACTTGTTTCTCCTTGTTCATCCGTATAGTGATTTTTCAGCAACAATGCGCACAATGCCGGACTTAAAGTCAGTGCATTTACAGCGGAAATCAAAATAGCAATGGCAAGCGTAAAGGCGAACTGTTGATAGAACACCCCTACAGGTCCCGTCATAAAGCCTACAGGTAAAAATACCGCAGACATCACCAAGGTAATGGAGATAATTGCACCAGTAATTTCGCTCATCGCTTTAGCGGTAGCATCTTTGGCGTTTAATCCGTCAATCATCATGGTAGCATGGACGGCTTCCACCACTACAATGGCATCGTCCACCACAATTCCAATGGCGAGTACCAAGGCAAAGAGTGTCAACATATTAATGGAGAACCCTAGCATATTGAGGAAAAAGAAAGTTCCAATAAGCGAAACGGGAACCGCAATTGCGGGAATCAAGGTTGATCTAAAATCCTGTAAGAACAAATACACGATCAAAAACACCAACAAGAACGCTTCGATTAAGGTTGTTTTTACCTGATTAATCGACTCATCCAATTGAGTTTTACTCGCAAAAGTCACGTTGTAATTCAATCCTTTAGGCAACTGAGGTTTCAACTCCTCTAATACGCCGTAAATTTGGGTTTGAATTTCGTTGGCATTGGATCCATTCGTTTGAAAAACAGCCATAGAAACGGCCTCTTTTCCATTTACTTTATTTTCTTCATCATAGGCAACTGCTCCAAATTCAATACGCGCGATGTCCTTTAAATAAAGAACATTTCCATTACTATCTGCCTGAACGACAATTTGTTCAAATTGCTCTGGTGTATTGTATTTTCCGGGATAAGTCAGTGTATATTGTACGGCACCTCCAGCATTTTGCCCTAAATTACCCGCAGCTACTTCCAAACTTTGATTTTGGATCACGCGTTCAACATCCGAAGGGGTTAACCCGCGATTGGCTAATTTGTGTGGATCTAACCACACGCGCATCGCGTAATCTTTTTCTCCAAAAAGCTGAACATTTCCAACACCTTTGATTCGCTTTAAGGCACGTACTACATTGATTCTCGCGTAGTTCTGAACAAAGGTTTCATCGTATAAGGTCGCATCGTCACTGATTACATCAATAACCATAATCATTCCGCGTTGTTCTTTTTGGGTTGTAATCCCAGCGCGAATTACTTCTTCTGGCAAAATACCTTGTACTTGAGCCACCCTATTTTGTACGTTTACCGCAGCTTGATCAGGATCAGTCCCCAATTCAAAAAAGATGGTAATAGTAGCAGTACCGTCATTACTTGCGGTAGATTCGATATGCGTCATGCGCTCTACCCCATTGATCACTTCCTCTAAAGGCGTCACTACTGATTTTAATACCGTTTCGGCATTTCCTCCTGGGTAAGAAGCATGCACTGCAACACTAGGCGGTGCAATATCGGGAAACTGCTGAATGGGTAATTCTTTGAGTCCTACAAACCCGAGAATTACCAATATAACAGAAATCACGGTAGCCAAAACTGGCCTGTGAATTATTTTTTGTAGCATGAATTTAGCTTATTAAATTGAATCGTTTGTTGTCGAATTTATTTTATAGAACAGCTGCTTCTCGCTTGGTTTCCTGTTCTTTTTCAGCGGCAGTAAGTTGGGTGTTTTTCGCCATTTGAATTGGCTCAACCACATCGCCATCTGCAATTTTATCCAAGCCTGTAGTAACAATTGTCTCTCCGTTTTCAATTCCACTTTGAACGAAATACGTCTGTAAGTTTTTCCCTACAATTTTCAATTGTCTTTGTTCGACTTGATTGTCTTTTCCTACTACATAGGCAAACACTTTATCCTGTAAATCCAGAGTTGCGGCAATAGGCACTTGTAGTACATCTTCTTTCTTGCCGATTAAGCTCACAATCCCCGTTCCTCCATTTCGCAACAATTTCTCCGGATTATCAAACACTGCACGTACACTCAAGGCATTTGTAGCTTTGTCAAACTCCCCATTAATCATATCCACTTTTCCTTTGAGTGGATACACATCCCCATTGCTCAACTGTAGTTCAATGTCCATGGGCAATACATCTGTTTGTCCATTATTTCCTTTAACAAGATCAAAATAATCGGCTTCAGTCACTGAGAAATAGGCATAGATTTGAGTAATATCCGACATAGTTGTTAGTGGTTCCACTTCACCTGCAGTTACCAAATTTCCTACTAGTTTGGGGATCCTTCCTAAAAATCCATCCACTGGTGCTGTAACTGTACAGTAGTTTAAGTTTAACTGAGCTTCTGCCACTGCTGCTTTCGCTTGAGCTACCATTCCTTTAGCACTATCTAGTGCTGCGTTTGCTGTTTGCAATTGGATAGGCGATACAAACTTATTCTCAACCAGTGATTTTACCTTGTCGAGCTCTACTTGTGCATCTACTAAGGCTGCTGATGCAGCTTTTAACGTAGCTTCTGCATGTTGCAATTTAATCTGATAGGGTTGACGATCGATCAGGAAAAGTGCCTGTCCTTTTTTGACATAACTTCCTTCTTTTACCAGTATTTTTTCGATATATCCTGTAGCTTGTGCTCTAACTTCAACGTTAACCTTACCTTGTAAGGACGCAGTATACTGACGGGTAATCTCAGCATCCCCACGCGCTACACGTTCTGTTTTCACTTCTACATGTCCTCCCATTTGTGCGGTATCATTGGTGTTTTGTTTGCATCCTACTGCAAGTAATAGGATCAAAACTGCTCCTCCAACATAAGCTAATACGCTTAGGTTTCTATAAACTCTACTCATAAAATTTTATATTACGCAACAAAAATGAAAAAAAGGAATTCTCCTAGTATTTTTATTGTTTTGAAGCGTAAAAAAAGAAGCCTGAAGCGTAAAATACGCGGACTAATCTGTAGGTAATAAACAGAAAAAGCTACCGAAGTAGCTAGAGCGAACTTTAGGAGTTCAGCCAATTTTTAAACAAAGGAGCCTTATCTCTACTGATGATAATTTCGCGTTGGGGATCGCGAATCAAAGTTACTTTGAGTTTGCCGTTATAGTAGTTCTGAATGTTATGAATACTGTCTATCTCAAGAATATGTTGCCTATTTGCTCTGAAAAAAGAGGACGGATTCAACTCCTCTTCTACCTCTTCCATCGTTTGGTTGATAATCATTTCACTTTTGTCTTTCAATACCAAGTGCGTGATTTTTAATTCGGAATAGAGATAGTCTATTTCCTCAACTTTGACCGTTCGATATCCATCCTTGTAAGGAATGAGAAAACGCGAACGATAGACGATTTCCCTTTTACTTAAACTACCTAAAATATGTTGTATAGAATCCGTTAATTCCGCAGGAGTAGTTAATCCCTTGTACTTGGTTAAGGCTTGTATTAAATCCTCTTCCTGTACAGGTTTCATCAAGTAATCAATACTATTTACTTTAAATGCTTTTAGCGCATATTCATCATAAGACGTCGTAAAAATTACGGGAATTGTAATCTGAATTTGCTCAAATATTTCAAAACACAGCCCATCTTCTAGCCGAATATCCATCAGGATCAAATCAGGTGAGGCATTGGTTTGTAGCCAATGTACACAGGATTGCACACTTTCTACTACAGCCTGAATCTGAATATTGGGTTCTATCTGATGCAAAAGGCGTATCAGTCTATTTGCATTTCTTTCCTCATCTTCAACAATCAATACCTTCATACGATGTGTTTATTTAATTGGTAAAACTTTTTTCTCTAACCGTTAACAGTGGTAATTTCACTAAAAACTCCGCTTCATTACGCACAATTTGAACCTCTACCTTACTCAATAAGCGATAGCGATCTACAATGTTTTTTAATCCTACTTTAGATGAAGGCAGTTCAACGACCAGCTTTTGTAGGTTATTGCGTACAACAACATACTGATCCACAACCTCTAGGTGAATAATCAACGGGTGCTCTTTGGAAGCTGTATTGTGTTTAACTGCATTTTCAACTAATAACTGCAAGGCAATTGGCGCCACAGCATAGGTAGTTTGAATGGCCTCGTCAATGGCAATCTCAAGTTCAACTTTGCGTCCCATGCGTTCTTTAATCAAGTAAAAATACGATTCCACAAAGCTTATTTCTTCTTTTAAGCTAATGGTATTTTTTCTAACATTGGATAGCATATAACGGTAAACCAGGGCCAAATGATCTATAAACTTAACTGCGACTTGTTGATTTTCAATCACCAATTCGGATAAGGTACTAAAGTTATTAAACAAAAAGTGGGGATCCAATTGCATTTTCAGCGTTTCTAATTCCGCCTGACTCGCAATACGCTCCAACTGTTCTGCTTTTAATTTTAATTCTGCTGCATCCATCATTGAGTTTCTCCAATTTTTAATTAAAAAGTATCCGGTGTGAATGACGCTAATAAAAATCCCTGTATTAATGCTGATTAACAGCGATTGCCACACATCTATTTTTGCTTCTAAGTCAAAGATTTCTCCAGGCTCAAAAGGGATCCAAACCAAATAGGCGATATTGAGTAAACAATAAACGGTAAAGATGCAGAAAATCAAGAGTAACAATTGCACGATTACGCGCCAAGCAGCGTATTTGGTCCAGGGTAATACCTTATTCAAGGCATGACTCAATTGCAAACTAATTTCACCAATCAGCGTACAATATACCAAAATCATGATACCCGATTGCCAAAGCCCATCCTCATCAATGGTGGTGTACCATTCGGGATCATAGGGATTCAACAAAAAATGCGAAAAGAGATACAAGACAAAAACAGCTGGAATAACAACTAGCCGATAATGTTTTGTAAAAAGCGATTGTTCCTCTTTGTTTTTTTTCACCTTTCTTTCCATTATGTTAACAAAAGTAAGCAGCTTTTCGCTGAACAGTTAAGATTCCTAACCCAATAGGAATAATTATATCTTGAATCGTACAAATGTACTACCGTATCTTGAATAACACATCGAATGAATCGTTCAGATCAAAAAAAGCATAAAAAAAAGCCAGCTTTAACAGCTGGCCTTTGTTGTGTTATAACCTAAAAACCATAGTTCTTACGTCCTATTTCTTTTACTACCAATGTTTTAGCTACACTATCGTGTAAGGTTTGGTTTTTATTGCTTCCAAAGAATAAAAAGTATCCAATCAAAAAGATTAAACTAGATACGATGGACATAAAGAATCGCCCAGTTGCCTGTCCAAAATCAATTGGATTACCTTCTTCGCTAATACACTTAATGTTCATGGCACGTTGTCCTACTGTTGCTTGACCTTCGCTAGAATGCATGATTGCATAGTACAACCACGGTCCTACAATCGGAAGAAAACTCACAAACAAACAGATAAGTCGATCCAACAATAAGCCTACAAATCGATCTCCGAATTCCGCGTATTTATAATAGATTTCTCCCTGAGGGGTAAATAAAGTTACATGCGCATTATCTGCATGATACACTACATTTCCCACACGTTGTTCATACGTATTTAACTGATATCCACCTTGTGGATTGGGAGAATTATATTGAAATACTTCGCGTAATTCCTCTATTTGTTGTGCTTCTACCCAATTTTCAAGTCCATCAAACCAAACAAGCGTACTAGCTGAAATTCTCATTTGCACCAATTCTTCTTTTGAATAAGGCCCCTGCTTTTGGCTGTCTTTCACAATAAAATACTTTTTTTCCATGCTACTTTATTTTTATTGTAAACATACAAAAGCATTCGTTATCTCCCTACTTTTTTTATACTGTTAGGGAGTAAAAGTTACTAATTCAATTGCTGTAATATCGTCATGTCCAATAACATCAACAACTAAGGAATTGTTTTTTAACTCTTTAATTTTAAACGTAAACGATTGCCCAAATTCTTCACTAAAAACAGTGATCACATCACCTTCGAGTACCCAAGTACCTCGATCCTCTTTCAAACTGTACTTGTCGACAGCTTTGAACTTCTTGTCTTTTAAGGAAATGTGCACAGCTGAAACCTGATAAGCAAATCGCGCTGCTCCTTTACAAGATTCAGAAAATTCAAAGTGTGCCGCAATCCAATCTTTTTCCAAATTGTTTTCTTTTACGGATTTAATCGATTTTTGCTCGATATCATTTCCGCCTTCATCATTACTACAACTCACCACTGATAATCCAAGACTGACTGATACTATAGCAGCCAATGTCCATTTTAAAACTTTTTTCATAACATAGTCTATTAAGGGGTTAAACAATAGTTACTTTTAATTTTATGTTTTAAACTACTTTTCTTGCTTACTAATTTACTAAAAAATACTTAACAAATAATTAATTTACTAATTTTTGTAATATAAATCATATTTTAACCTAAATAGGTAAAAATTAAAAAAATCAACAGTTAAAACAATAAACTAAATTTTAAAAAGACGTCTTTATCACTTATTATCTTGGCACAAAAGTATTTTAATTATAATCGCTCAAAAATGACAAATATCATCAGTATTTACGATACTTTGACGATGTTTAGTGTGTAATTTATTTCCCTAAACCCAGCATACTTAAAATCAAACCCTTACCGACTAATTATCTAAAATCCATCCAAATATTAACTAGATATTAACAAATTATATCTTTTTCAGCTCTTTTATTTTAAACAAACATTAGCTTAAAGATTTAATTACACAAAGGCTTTGGCAGTACAATAACTGTATAAATTCAAACTCCTTATTTATTTATTTTTAATAAAATTTCACAAATTACGAATACGCAAAAAAAAAGACAATGCGAAAAACACATTGTCTTTTTTTTATACATTTTGATTTATACTCTTTTCTACTACTTTTTTTTAGTAGAAATCATAGGCGTAAGCCCTAATTTTTGAAATAACAGCTGATCTTGATCTAAAGCGGGGTTTGGCGTGACGAGTAATGTTTGCTCTTCACCTGAAAAAATAGAGTTTGCACCAGCAAAAAAACACCATCCCTGTTCTGCTTCGCTCATTTCTAAGCGACCTGCGCTCAATCTCACCATCGTTTTAGGCATGATAATTCGCGCTGTAGCAATCATGCGAACCATTTCCCAACTATCCGTTTTAGGCAGATCTTCTAAAGGCGTGCCCTTCACACGTGCCAACGCATTAATGGGCACCGATTCTGGATGTTGTTCCATGGTGCTTAACGTACACAGCATTGCAATGCGATCCTGATCCGTTTCTCCTAATCCAATAATTCCTCCTGAACAAACAGTAATTCCAGCTTTTCGAACGGATTGAATGGTATTTAAACGCTGGTCATACGTTCGCGTTGATATAATATCTTTATAATGAGATTCAGAAGTATCTAAGTTGTGGTTATAGGCATATAATCCTGCTTCTTGTAAGCGTTTTGCCTGAGACTCTGTCAACATTCCCAAGGTACAGCAAACCTCCATATCAAGTGCATTGACACCTTTTACCATCTCAATAACCTGATCAAAATCGCGATTATCGCGTACTTCCCGCCAAGCAGCAGCCATACAAAATCGAGAAGATCCATTGGCTTTGGCTTTTTTCGCATGTCCTACAACCGTTTCTACAGCTAATAAACGCTGTACTTTAATATCTGTATGGTAACGTGCAGCTTGTCCACAATACGAACAGTCTTCGGGACACCCTCCTGTTTTTATAGACAATAAGGTACTCACCTGAACTTCATTGGGGTTGTGATACTGTCGGTGTACACTTGCTGCTCGATAGACCAGTTCCATGATTGGTAAATCGTAAATAGCCTGAATTTCTTCCTTTGTCCAATTGTTTCGAATCGCTGCTCTACTTGTCATTATCTCTCTTGTTTTATTAGTTAAGCGCCAAAAATATTGGGGATAATAGAGGGATAAGGCATCCGGTTTAAAAAAAAGAGCTAGACCGGTGGGAGTGGACGGTTTACAACTTACGGTTTAGTGGACAAAAAAAAAGAAGCCCCATAAGGACTTCTTTTCTTAATCTAACCACACTCTTTTTATTTTCAAACGATTGTTTGAAAACCAACACAAAGTTATAGGTATACGAGGTATACCCCAACACGATATTTTTATACGTTAAAAACAGAAGTTTTTTTATCACTTACACACATTTCTTCTGTTTTTATCTAACTTGTATTTTTGTTATCTTGTTTTTGCGTTCCATTTGTTTAAATCTATCTTAACGCAACACAACGCTAAGATTTAATTCTTTACATTTGAACAAAGCAAAATTCCATATTAATTTCAACCTTTACTAGGACATTTGTCCTCCTAATGATAAATATATGTTAAGAACAAATCTTGATTTTTTATCTTATATCGAATCCATCGCCCACAAAGATATCATTGCAGATAAAATTCAGTTGATTCAATATAAACCCAAAGATATCTTATTGACTCAAGGGGAACAAATAACTAAAATTATTGTTATCCGAGAGGGGATAACCAAGTGTTTCATTACGGAAGAAAATGGCAAGGAGTATATTCCTGAATTTTTGAGTCGTGGTGAAATTATGGGCGAAATCGAATACCTTGGCAAAATGCCCTGCTTGTGTTCGGTAGAGGCGCTCTCTTATGTCGATGCCTATGTCATTCCGTTGTCTATTTTTGATCACTTACTCAAAACAGATCTTACGTTCAACAATGTATTGCTCTCTGTCGAAGCCTTACGCGTTTATCACACCAGTGAGCGCGCTTCTTTTCAGCAGTTGTACACCGTTGAGCATGCCTTAGAGAAACTATTAACCCTTCAGGAGAAAAACCAAGTGGACATCTCTAAGGAGGATATGGCTTCGTATTTGGGTATTACTACGCGAACACTGAATCGCGCGTTGAAAAAAATACAAGAAGAAGAATAAAAAATAGGAGGTTCATCCCTGTTTTGCGCATTTAAAAATTAAATCCAACGGATAGTTGAATGTAATTTGCTCGTTCAAAATAATGCTTATACGCTTTAGCGGTTTGAACCTTGTATTTATTCCAATGGTAGTGCAATCCTACTACAGCACGAAATCTTTTAGCTATATTGTATTGATAATCCGTTCCAAATAAAAGTCCTGTTCCTGACATGGATTCAATCTCGACATAATACCCATTAGAAGTAAAGGATATATCATAGATTCCTATCTCAGGTTTAAATGTACTTTTAGGAGTTAGATCCAACTGATAAAAAATAGTCCCCCCTACTTTGGTCTGTTGGGATTTTGTCACCAATCCAATCATCTGAACATCATTTACTTTTAACTTCGTAAATCCAGCGAATAGAGCTAAACCTATCTTGTTATAGCGTACAATACCCAGTTTCACATCTCCTCCCATATTGTGGGTCCGATGGGAGTCTGCCATCATATTATCGCCAAAATAAAAGGAATTCGTAAAGTAGAAACTCGTGTTGCGCAGCCAGATGACTTTGTCACTAGAATCTTTTTCTTGTGCTTGCATTTGCATTGAACTAAGTCCCATACACAAAACCAATCCAAAAAGCTGTATTGTTTTCTTTATTCTCATCTTACTCCTTTTTAGCGATATCTATGGTACCTAAATCAATCAAAAAAGTTGGATCTCCATATTTTCCATTCACGAGGAATTTACTGTAGTTTTCTAGCTTTAATACATAGGTGTAGTTTCCTCCAGGAAAACTAATTGTAAACGCTCCTTGCTTATCGGTATACGTTGCATTCACAACACTATGAGGAGGAGAAGGACTATTGATATCTATTGCGGATAAACGTTGATTTACGCTAGTATCCTCATTAATAGCATGGGTGTCAATTAGCACCAATTCATGCTGCAGAGGTTCTCCATTCTTGACAAAAACTCCCTGAACGACATAACGTTCAGATCCGTCATAGGAACGGTCTAAACAAGAAAAAAATCCCAATACACAAAAGAGAAGCAGTATTTTTCCTTTCATTGCTATTTAACTTAAAATTAAGCTAATATACCACTTGCAGAACATAAAAAAAAGCGAATTATTTTAATAATTCGCTTTTTTAATCCGTATGAATTTCAATTAAGACATGAACTTACTCACATCTACTTGCAATCCTTTTGCAATGCGCATACCTAAATCCGCATCGGCTCTAAACCAATGACACAATTGACGCATAATAATTTCCTCTCGTTTTGGTCCGTCGATTCCCGACATCGCTCCAACAATATTGTTTACCGTATTGGTTTTTGCTTCATCTGTCATGATACGGTACAGATTTCCTGGTTGTGTAAAGTGATCGTCCTCGCCTATTCCATTTCGATCATAGTGATCTGCTACGACGTGCTCACCCAAATCTAATGCAGGTTCTTTGTAACTTTCATCAATAACCATAGAATCAAAGCTATTTGGGTAATAGTTTGGTTCACTTCCTCCATTGCCATCGATACGCATAGCACCATCTCTGTGGTAGTTATTGGTAGCGAAAGGACAACGGTTCACCGGAATTTGTTCGTGATTGGCTCCTAAACGGTAGCGTTGTGCATCTGGATAAGACAAAATACGACCTTGCAACATACGGTCTGGAGAGAATCCTATTCCATCAACAATATGTGTTGGCGCAAAAGCTGCTTGTTCAACATCTTGAAAATAGTTGCGTGGATTTTCATTTAATTCTAATACCCCCACATCAATCAACGGATAATCTTTATGTGGCCATACTTTGGTTACATCAAATGGATTTACTTTGGCCACGCGACTTTCTGCTTCTGTCATCACTTGAATCTTTAGGTTCCATTTTGGAAAGTCGCCTTTTTCAATGTGGGTAAACAAATCGCGTTGTGCATAATCCATATCCGTTGTACGCATAGCATCTGCCTCAGGACCTGTTAAGTTTTTAATACCTTGAGCCGTTTTGAAGTGAAACTTCACATAAACGCGTTCATTTTCGGCATTAACCATAGAAAACGTATGACTTCCATAGCCATTCATATGACGGTATCCAAACGGTGTACCTCGATCTGACATTAGAATCAACACTTGGTGTAAACTCTCTGGATTCAATGACCAGAAGTCCCACATCATAGTTGCTGATTTTAGATTCGTTTGCGGATGACGTTTTTGAGTATGGATAAAGTCGCTGAACTTTTTCGCATCCTTAATAAAGAATACAGGGGTATTGTTTCCTACTAAATCCCAATTTCCGTCTTCCGTGTAGAATTTTACTGCAAACCCACGTGGATCACGTTCTGAATCTGCTGATCCTTTCTCCCCACCTACGGTTGAGAAACGCAAAAACACCTTGGTTTGTTTTCCTACTTCACTAAATAATTTTGCTTTGGTGTATTGGGTAATGTCATGGGTTACGGTAAATGTTCCAAATGCTCCAGAACCCTTCGCATGAACCACACGCTCTGGAATACGCTCTCTGTTGAAATGTGCCATTTTCTCATGCAAGATATAATCTTGCAATAATACTGGCCCACGCTCTCCGGCTGTCATTGAATTTTCATGCTCTACATAAGGTCTCCCTACTGCTGTTGTTAGTTTTTTGTTTTCCATAGTGCTATACTTTATTTCGTTATTTTCTAATTCAAATATACTAATTATCAATCCGTTGTCCGTAATTTTATTATACCAATAGGTTATAATAGAATAAATAAAATCTATTACATCGAAAATAACGATAAATAAAAGTGATGAGTGGTGAGTGGTGAGTGGTGAGTGGTGAGTGGTGAGTGGTGAGTAGTGACCCCCCATTTCCCTTCTCCCTTCTCCCTTCTCCCTTCTCCCTTCTCCCTTCTCCCTTCTCCCTTCTCCCATAACCAAAAAAAACACCTTTAACTAGTAAAGGTGCTTTCTATATCCATTGAAGTGATTTAGTTATTTGGGAAAATTTTCAACACTTTTGAGCAATTATCTCTTACTTCATCTACCAATTCTGGGTGTTCGTTTAATTTCAGTCCATAAGAAGGGATCATCTCTTTGAACTTCGCTTGCCATGCGGCTGACTTAAATTCTGTAGGGAAACAGTTTGCTAATAATTTCAACATAATAGCTGTTGCAGTTGACGCTCCGGGAGACGCTCCTAATAAAGCTGCAATTGATCCATCAGCTGAGTTGACAACTTCTGTTCCAAACTGTAAAATACCTTTCCCGTCTTTGTCTCTTTTAATTACTTGTACACGTTGTCCCGCATGTTCTACTTTCCAATCCTCATCTTTTGCATTAGGGAAATACTCTTTCAGTGATTCGTATCTCGATTTATCAGATTGTAAAACTTGTCCGATTAAGTACTTCGTAAGGTCTAAGTTACGCATTCCTGCACCCAACATCGGTCCGATATTATTTAATTCCAATGACTTAAACAAGTCCATATTTGATCCGCGTTTCAAGAATTTAGTAGAAAATCCTGCATAAGGTCCGAATAATAGGGAGTGTTTTCCATCAATAAAACGCGTATCCAAGTGTGGCACGGACATTGGAGGTGCACCTACTGATGCTTTTCCGTATACTTTGGCCATGTGTTTTTGAACGATTTCAGGGTTATTACACACCAACCATTCTCCTCCAACTGGGAATCCACCATATCCTTTACTCTCAGGAATATCCGCTTTTTGCAACAACAAGATTGCTCCACCACCTGCACCAACAAACACAAACTTCGCTTTCACTTTTTTGTGTTCTCCAGTTACTTCATCTTTTGCAGAAACGCTCCACTTATCGCCTTTGCGTTTAATATCCGTTACTTGGTTATTAAAGTGTACATTTACGCCATCTTCTTGGGTTAAATGAGCAAAGATTTCTCTCGTTAATTCTCCGAAGTTCACGTCTGTACCAATTGGCATATAGGTAGCGGCATATACGTCGTCTAGCTTTCTTTCTTCCATTAAAAGCGGTGCCCAAGCTTTAATTTGGTCTACCTCTTTCGAGAACTTCATTCCGTGGAATAACGGATATTTTTGAAGTTCATTGTATCGTTTTTCCAAGAAATTCACATTGTCTTTTCCCCATACAAAACTCATATGTGGTACAGAATTAATAAATTTTCTAGGGTCTTTTAAAACATTTTTATTTACCAAGTATGACCAGAACTGCCTTGAAAGTTCGAATTGCTCCACAATACTAATCGCTTTTGTTGCGTCAATACTGCCATCGGCTTTTTCTGGTGTATAGTTTAATTCACAAAATGCAGAGTGTCCTGTACCCGCATTATTCATTGCGTCTGAACTCTCAGCTGCAGCGCGATCTAAACGCTCTAAGATTTCTATTTTTAGGTTCGGATTCAATTCTTTTAGTAAGATTCCAAGAGTAGCACTCATGATTCCAGCTCCTACCAAAACAACATCAACCTCAGATTTTTGTATACTTGACATTATATCGAATATTTATTTATGTGCAAAATTAATTTTTATCTACAGGAAAAACAGTTTTTTAATGCTAAAATTTTAAAAAAGAACTAATTAAATCGCATTGCGCCCCATATAATCTTGTAAGATTATTGTGGCAGCGATTTCGTCTATTAATGCTTTATTCTGTCTTTGTTTTTTCTTTAAACCACTATCTATCATGGTTTGAAAAGCCATTTTAGAGGTAAAACGCTCATCTATCCGCTCTACAGGCATCGTAGGAAACGCTTTTTCAAATGCAGCAATAAACTCATTTAAAATAGGCGTTATCTCCGAAGGTTCATTATTTAAACGCTTGGGTTCTCCGATGATTACTCTTTCTACTTTTTCTTGCTGAAAATACTCTTTTAAAAAAGACATCAGTTCGCTTGTATTGACCGTAGTTAATCCCGATGCGATAATTTGAAACTCATCGGTTACTGCAATACCCGTTCTTTTTTGACCAAAATCAATAGCTAATAAACGTCCCATTCTAGTATGTAAATGTCCCGTATGTTGATTGAATCGTTAATTTTTTATCTGCCGCATCTTCTACACGTCCTACGATTTGCGCTCTTACGTTGAAGCTTTTAGCGATAGCAATAATATCTTCCGCAATAGCAGGATTTACGTATAATTCCATGCGGTGTCCACAGTTGAATACCTGATACATTTCTCTCCAATCGGTTTTCGATTGTTCTTGTATCAACTGAAACAAAGGAGGAACCTCAAATAAATTGTCTTTGATAATATGAAGATTATCTACGAAATGTAAGATTTTTGTTTGTGCCCCACCACTACAGTGAATCATTCCATGTACGTCATCTGATTTGTATTGATCTAAAATCGCTTTGATGATTGGTGCATAGGTTCTCGTTGGTGAAAGCACTAATTTTCCAGCATCGATTGGCGCATTGGCCACAGCATCTGTTAAGTGTACCTTTCCAGAATACACTAATTCTTCTGGAACTGATGCATCATAACTCTCTGGATATTTTGCAGCTAACGAATGATCAAATACATCATGACGAGCTGAAGTAAGTCCGTTACTTCCCATTCCGCCATTGTATTCTTTTTCGTACGTTGCTTGTCCGAAAGACTCCAATCCTACAATTACATCTCCTGCTTTAATATTGGCATTGTCAATTACATCACTGCGTTTCATGCGTGCTGTAACTGTTGAATCTACGATAATTGTGCGAACTAAATCGCCCACATCTGCTGTTTCTCCACCTGTTGAGTGAATGGTTACGCCAAATGTTTTTAATTCTTGAATTAACTCTTCAGTTCCATTGATAATCGCAGAGATTACCTCACCTGGAACTAAGTTTTTATTTCGTCCAATTGTGCTTGACAACAAAATATTATCTGTTGCACCGACACATAATAAATCGTCAATATTCATGATTAAGGCATCTTGAGCAATACCTTTCCAAACAGAACTATCGCCTGTTTCTTTCCAATACATATAAGCTAATGACGATTTTGTTCCTGCTCCATCTGCATGCATAATCAAACAATATTCTTCATCTCCTGTTAGGTGATCGGGAATAATTTTACAGAATGCTTTAGGAAACAATCCTTTATCTATGTTCTTTATTGCATTGTGAACATCTTCTTTCTCAGCAGAAACTCCGCGAAGCGCGTATCTATTACTTGAACTCATAAATAGTGTGTTGTTTGTGCAAATTTAATGCGAATGTTATTGTAAAACAAAGCTTTTTACATTAACATTTTTTTACCTCTTTTTTGTTTATTTTTTGACTAATTGAAAAACAAAAAAATCTACTAATTCAAATTAGTAGATTTTTTTTCTTAAATTTCTTGAAGAAGTTCAATCAAACGATCGATATCTTCTTTTGTATTTTCATGACTAAAAGACAATCTTAAGCTCGGCTTCTTCAAATCTTCTTCATCTAGGAACTGTGCTAAAACATGCGAGGGCTTTTGGCTTCCTGATTGGCAAGCACTTCCTCTTGACACAGCGATTCCCTTCATATCTAATTGAAATAACATCATAGCTGCCTTTTCTTGCGTTAAGGGCAATAAAATGTTTAAAATATTATAAAATCCAGTTTGATTTCCGTTGAATTTCACCTCTGGGTATACTTCTAGTAAACGCTGTTGACAGTACGATTTGATATCGCCTATATACGCACTTTCTTCTTCTAGTAAGTCATACGCCATTTCCAAGGCCTTCGCCATTCCTACTACTTGGTGTACTCCTTCTGTTCCTGCGCGTAATCCCTTTTCTTGTTCTCCTCCGTAAATAACGGGTTTCAACACATTTTTCTTGCGGATAAAAGCAAATCCAATTCCTTTTGGTCCGTGGAATTTATGGGCGCTTGCCACAATAAAATCAATCGGCAAGGCACTCAAATCAATTCTTTTCTTTCCTACGGACTGTACGGTATCACAATGAAATAAAGCGTCGTGTTCTACACATACATGCGCTACTTTTTCTAAATCTAATTCCGTTCCCACCTCGTTGTTCACGTGCATTAAACTCACTAAAGTCTTTTTGTCTTCCTGTAGCAAACGCTCTAGTTGCGCATAGTCGATTTCACTAGTGGGTTTAATATCCAAGAATACAACTTCAATACCATAGGTATGTTCTAAATGCTTTACGGTATTTAAAACCGCATGGTGTTCTAATTTGGTTGTAATAATTCTTTTCACCCCTAGATCGCGTACGGCAGAAAGCAAAATCCAGTTGTTTCCTTCTGTACCACATGAAGTAAAAATAATCTCTGAAGAATTGACATTAAATTGCTTGGCAATTGTTTTTCTTGCCCCTTCAATTAACGCCTTCGCATGCCGTCCGATTGAATAGGTTGATGAGGGGTTACCAAAATCATTTCGCAATACTTTCACCATCTCTTCAATTACTTCTGGGCGAACAGAAGTAGTAGCAGCATTATCCAGATATATTTGTTTCATTACTTAATTAGTTATAGTAAAACAAGTTCCCTCATTTTCACAAGGCAACTCCTTTCATTGGTCATTTTTTTATTCGAATACAAATGTAATAAAAACAAAAAAGATATTGCTGAAATCAAATCTATATTATCACCTACTGCACAACAACTTTTCATTTTTTCTTAAATTAAACAGTCATTCATCGACGTTGCATAAAGGATATACGCTCTTATTGACCATCTAGTACACTTCTCATAAATAAAAGAAATCGTTGATGTTCTTCCAACAATAACGCCCTCCTAAATATTGACTTGCATCAATTTTTACGTTGAATATTAGGATGAATTTTGTCAAAAATAAAAACATGGATGCAAACACACTGCTTTCAAACTTATTAGTACTCACACACCAAATCAAAAAAGAGGCAGAAGAACTTCAAGTACTTACTGATTTTGTTCTACAGCTAAGACCTCGTTCAGCAAGTTGGAGTATTCTAGAATGTATTGAGCATCTCAACCGCTATGGGCATTTCTATCTTCCAGAGCTTGCTATTAAAATGAGTATAACAAAACACCACCTCCCCTCTTCCACATTCAAAAGCGGCTATTTAGGCAACTACTTAGCCAAAAGAATGTTACCCAAATCCAAGCTCAATAAGAGGAAAGCAATCAAAGCAATGAATCCCAGCGATAGCAAGTTAGATCGCGAGGTTTTGACCGTTTTCATTCAGCAACAAAACAGCCTTATTACGCTTTTAGAACAGGCTAAAACTGTCAATTTAAATCGAATTAAAACAGCTACAACTATACATAAATGGATTAGTCTACGCTTGGGAGACACCTTAAAACTTGTTGTTTTTCACAATTTAAGGCATATGGTTCAAGTACAAAACATTTTGATGCATCAAAAACTTGAACGACAAAACTATTTATCGTAAACGAGTCTCAGAAATAAGCGGTCAATCGAATTCCTAGAGTCATATAGTTAAACGGACTTCGATCTGTAAATACTTCGGGATCTTCTGGATCTAAGAAATTGGGATTGACGATGTAGTTGTATTTCATTTGACTGTGATTGAAGTCAGCATAGAACGCAGCGCCTAAATTAGATGCAAAGTTATAGGTTAAAGCGGTTCCTACGGTAAATTGAAAGGCATTCTTTGGTTTATAGGAAGCCAGTATAATTTCCTCTTTTTCTTTTGGATTAACGTGATCCACAGGGCCTTCAACATTTAATTTTATATGCCCATGCGCTGCTACACTATACCCTAACAATCCTTTGAACATTAGGTTCCATCGATCCGAAAAATGAATTGCATAGTAGGGTCCTACACCTACATTCAAATAGCCTAAAGATTCCGTTACAATAGCCGCATTGCTACTATATTCCGGTGTATCGGGATTCGTAGGAATAGAAACGTTGCTCTTATTAAAAGGAAAACCTGCAACGGTAAATTGCCCTCCTACTCCCCAATTTCTAGTAAAAAAATAGGCCCCTTCTAATCCAGCTTCCCAACCCAATCGCGCTAAGGTTTCCTCATCTTCATCCTCAATAATACTTTCAAAAGCAGCGGCAGATCCCAATTTCATGGCTAAAAACGAAGGATTTTCATTGCCTTCAAACTGCGATAACAAGCTTACATTATCGCCTTTATTTCCATAGATTTTATCCACAAAAAAATAGGCCAATTGAGAGGACAAGATTCCAATTCCTGCACCTGCGAATACATCAGAAACCCAATGCCTATTATTCAACCCACGCCCAACAGCTGTCATGGTAGCCATACTATATCCTCCAATAGAATAAGCAGGATTCACCAATCCGTATTCTTTATCCAAAAAAGATGCATTGGTAAAAGCCATAGCACTGTGTCCAGAAGGAAAAGAGTTTTTAGATGAACCATCAGGTCGTTCTACTTTGGCGGTATATTTAATTCCATTGACTAGAATCGCCATAATAGCAATACTCGTTGCATAGGTCAAGGTCGAACGCTTAAACTCATTGCGCCCTTTTACTCCTGCTGCTTTTAACCCAAAAGTTACTGCTGCGGGAGCATATTGTACATAGTCATCAAAATGATACTTGAAAGTTGGAATGTATCGATTTCGCGTCTCTCTTATATCTTGCCTACTGTTCCATGTTGCCGCAGATGCTCCAAATAACAAGGTGGGTACAAAACCTATTTTTACTGCTTCTTTATCCCAAAAGCTTTTTTGGGACTTAACAACCTGTTTTGAAAGTAAGGAATCACTGGATATAGACGGAATGAAATAGGGTTGTGCTTGTTGACTGTATCCCCATACGGAACTCCAAATCAACAGTCCTCCTATAAGCTGTTTTATTTTCATCTTTCTTATATGCTTGAATGAAAGTATATTTTTTCAAGCGTCGAAAATACTAGTTCTATTTCAACCTATATCAATATTTTATACAAAATCCTTTTCCATTATATCAATATCATTTTTACATTTTTAAATGAATTAGGCGTGTTGTGCGTTGTTCGTTGCTCGTTGTGCGTTGCTCGTTGCTCGTTGTGCGTCGTGCGTCGTGCGTCGTGCGTCGTGCGTCGTGCGTCGTGCGTCGTGCGTTGTTCGTTGTGCGTCGTGCGTCGTGCGTCGTGCGTAGTACCGATTTATATGATTTCCCCTTGAAAAAAACTTCTTTTTTTTACTCAATCTCATCAATAGCTATCCCTTGTTTTTGCAATACTCTTTTAGCTAGTATTCCAAATAGCAACAAGTAGCCAAAACACACTGCATTAACGATGTATGACTCATGGATTCCGATCATATCGGCTATTTTTCCCTTGAAAAAAAATTCTTTTTTTTTTGCGCGGTTTGCGCGGTTTGTTTTTTGCACGGTTTGTAATTTGTGAGGATTTACCTTTGAAAAAACTTCTTTTTTTTCTTTTTTGCACGGTTTGCGCGGTTTGTTTTTTGCGCGGTTTGTAATTTGTTAGGATTTACCTTTGAAAAAAACTTCTTTTTTTTACTCAATCTCATCAATAGCTATCCCTTGTTTTTGCAATACTCTTTTAGCTAGTATTCCAAATAGCAACAAGTAGCCAAAACACACCGCATTAACGATGTATGACTCATGGATTCCGATCATATCGGCTATTTTACCTTGAATGGGAGGCAGAATTCCTCCACCGAGGATCATCATAATTAAGAAGGACGACCCTTGAGCGGTATATTTTCCCAAGCCCATAATGGCTATATTAAAAATGGCAGGCCACAATACGCTACACGCTAATCCACCTGCTAAAAAGGCGTAGATCGCTAGCATTCCCGTAGAAAACAGACCAACGATCATGGCCATTAAGCCAAATAAGCTAAACAACACCATGGTACGGGCAGACTTATTTTTACTCCAAAAAGAAAAAGCGATCTGAATCAACACACACAAGCTATAGTAGTATAGATGTTCAATTTCATTACCGGCAAAGTAGTTGGCGAATAAAATCACCAAGTAAGCGGCGAATGGCACTAAAATCAAGGCTAGTAATTCTTTAGTTCTACTCAATTGAAATACACTAACGGCTCCTGCCCATCTTCCAATCATCAAACTTCCCCAATACATGGAAACATAGGGGGCGATTTCTGCAGATTGTAAAGCTCCGAACTCTTCTAATTTCAATAGCTCACCCAAATTACTTCCAATCCCTACTTCTACTCCTACATAGGCAAAGATGGCTAACATGCCCAGTAAAAGTTGAGGATACTGCATAGCGCCCCAACCTGCCTTGTTTTTCTTGCTGTTGAAATAGGCAAAGCAAATACTTCCTACAATAACAACTAAAGCCCCACCTAGCAAGTAAATACGCTTATTTTCTAAAGGAGTAAGTGTTTCTTTTATTTCAGTCTGTACCTTTTGGAGTTCAATTTCAGTACTTGCTTTATCTTGTTGTGTGATTTCATTGTTCAGCGTAAGGGTCAACGCTTCTTGTTGTTTTTGAAGCGTTGTAACACGTAAGTATGCATCACTTTTATAGGTTCCAAATACAGGTACAAAAACGGCAACTAATAGTATTGTCATACCAACTAATAATCCAATGGCTTTTTTTGCAGGCTTTATTTCAGCTTGACTCCTACCTTCCGGTATTTTTTTAGAAAAGAAAAAAAGCAAGGCAGCAAGTAAGAATAATCCACCAACTGCCCCGTATAAAACTGTCATTTTATCCAAACTCAAATGCTGAATTTGATCATCAGTTAATGTTTTAGCACTTCCATAAAGCGCATACGCCATCAATAAAGGACCTATGGTTGTTCCCAATGAGTTAATTCCCCCACCCAAGCTCACACGACTCGTTCCCGTTTTGGGATCGCCCAAGGAAATAGCAAAGGGATTAGCGGCAATCTGTTGAAGTGAAAATCCAAGCGCTACAATAAACAAACCTACCAATAAAGCTGCATACACACTGATTTGTACGGCCCAGATCATCGCAACTGCTCCACCTGTTGAAAACAATAACCCATAGACAATGGAACGTTTATACCCCCAATTACTTACGATATCGCGCTTTTTCCAAGCACTAAGTATAAAAAGCAACAAAGCTCCAAAGTAATACGCTGTATAAAAAGAAAAATCAATCAACTGGGATTGAAACTGATCCAAATCAAAAAACGCTTTACAAAAAGGAATAAAAATACTATTCCCTGCAGCAAAGAATCCCCAAAAAAAGAAAACAGTTACTAAGGTATATAAAGCAGGATAATTTGTTTTGGTAGGCATTGCATTCATAGCGAGTAGCTTGTATTTTAAGTTATCTTTAACGTAACCAAAGATAATTAAATAACCTATATCTGCCCTTAAATGTCCCTACTTAAGATAAAAAAAGTATTTTTGTACTCTCGATAATGATATATTTACTTTATGAAAAAGGTTTATACGCTAGCTGCTGCTATTTGCTTATTCGGATTAAGTTCTTGCGACGATGGCAAGCTTACCTACAACGATATTGATTTTTCTTCTGTAACAACGGTAAACCGCTGTTCAGACCAAGGTGATGGAGCTAAAGTTTTTTACAAATTAAAAGAAACTGATGCTTTTATTCTAATTGCCGATATGGACAATATCATGCGAGATGAAAGTATTCAGGCTATTGATGTTGAGATTGATGGTACCAATACCAGCTTGGCTTATAGAAAATACAATGGCAGAGTAGAAAACGCTTCTATCTGTACGTTTCCGTCGCCAAGTTCTCCTGCTGTAGTGGAAGAAATTCTAGCTTCTCCAGGTGCTATCTTGCGTACACAACGCATGGTTTCTATTCGAAACAATGACCTTCCTGAGTTGACAGGTGATCATTCAGTAGGGCTTACCTACCAATACAATTTCACCATTTTGAATGTAAACTTCCAAGATGGAGAAACAAGTATCAAATACGATCGCATGCCTTTTGGAACCAACAACTACCGTTCTAACAGCCTTGGTTTTAAATTCTTAAATAGCGACAATACACCTAAAACAATCAATCCATGTCAAACACAATGGATTTCCCTATCGGATAAAGAAGCAATGCTGCTTGATTTAACCCAAGAAGATTTCCCTACAGAAGAAGGGGAAAAAGTAATTCCATTATCTGATTTACGTGCGTTGGTTTACAAACAATATGCCCGTGCGGGGATTAACTTAACTGAGGTTTGTGAGAATGATGGAGATATCCCTGGAAATACTCCAGCTAATATCAACCGCTTAGTTGAAAATTGGAGAGCTACTACAGGAGAGATTGTCATCAATACGAGATGGACACAACCTGCAGGAGATGAAGAACCTAAGTTAAAACACGACATTACGTTGAGAAAAGTGGTTTTCATGAAACCTTTATACAACAACCTAACGTTCCACAAGACCATCTTGCCGTTTGGAACATTCACACAAGAATAATGTACTAGTACCTCATATAAAAGTCCCCAATACTGGGGATTTTTTTTTGCATTCTCACGAAGCATTTTCATTTTAGCTATCTTTAGGTTTTAAAACAATCCCCATGTCCATCTTAGTCCAACAAGATCTAGTTGTTCCCTATCTAAAAAAGACACCCCTTACTATCGTGTTTCCTTATGATATTGTAGACATTCACAATAGTTTTGATTATCTAGAAGAGCTATGGGAATCCATCGTTTACACCCTATCTTCTGCCCTTACCGAGCAAGGCCTTTCGATTGTTGAAGGCAAAACTGATATCAATGAAAATTACACTACGATTGCGTATGTGTTAGTGCTCTTAGTTCCGCCACCAAGCGTAAACTTTTCCTTTCTCTATGAAAAACTAGTGCAAAAGGAACTACCGCATCAACTGACAATTACAACACCAAATCCTTACAACAAACAGGAGTTGGACATTTTATTACAGACCCAATAAACTTTTATTTATGCTATACAATACAGTGAATCACGCTCATCTACCCAAACCAAAAGAAATGCAAAAATGCTGCAAGTCTCTGGCAGTATTGGACGCTATTTTAAGCCCAGAATGGGAATATCGCTATTATTCCTATAATGCTCATTGGAATACAGCGGAAGCGGTTTTTCAAATGCAGGATGGTTCAGGGGATGCCTTTTTTATTCTTTTTCAACCAGATGGGGCTGTTATCAATGGTTTTGCCCATGAATTATATGATTTTGAAGAAAATCTCCCCAATAAAAACAAGCTAACCCAAGGTCTACCTGAGCGTTACTCCGCGTTTATTTTTGGCGAACCCGTTTCGTCTACTGGAACAACCTATTGCCTATGGACCAATAAACAACAAGCCTGGACCCTAGGTGAAGTAGAATATGATACGGATGGTTCAGCAGATCAATTGTTTATTTTAGACGGCAATCCACAAACGTATCTGGAATGGGCTCTTGATTACCATTGGGACGGAGAAGAGGAAGAAATCACACCCGCCAAAATACACGCCATTCAGGCTATTTATAAGGGGGAGACTTTAACTAAAGACTTGGTTCTTGCTTTAAACAGTGAATTTGAGGATTGGCAACAGCTACAACTAGATCTACAGCAGATCCAGTACCCCAATGCGCTCAGTTAAAATAAATAAACCCAAAAACGCCCAGCTAGCTGGGCGTTTTTGGGTTTATTTATTTTACATTTTGCTTGATATAAATCTGCATAGCGCCAACGCCGTATTTTTGATAATTGGCATCTTCTGCTACAACCTCAGGGTATCGACTAAACAGAAACTCCAGTTCTGCTTTTAAAACCCCTTCTCCAACTCCATGAATAAATACGATACGCGGAATGCGATTGCGTATAGCAAACTCGAGTTGCCCTCTTGCCGCATCCAATTGAAGCGTCAACATATCGTGTTTTTCCATGCGTTTATAGTCTTTCGTTAACTTTTCAATATGCAAGTCAACTTCCAAGATGAACTCTTCTTTGCGCGATTTCTTCTCTTTGACGAAAGAGCGCTTTTTGGGTTCTACTTTGCTTGCTAACGCTTCTTGAATTGAACCTTTTGAACTAGCAGATTTAAAATCTACCTCATCATCTTTAGCTATTTTCAATAGTTCTGAAGGTTTATAATTCAATACAAAACCATCTTTTGTTTCGATGGTTACTTGATCTCCGATTAGGTTAATGACAATTCCCTCCTCGTCTTCATCCAATACTTGTACGTAATCTCCTTTACTTAACATTTTACTTGGGGTTCTTTTTATTAACTTCCGTTATGGAATACGTTTGTTCCACTTCTTCAACATCCTCTTCTTGCTTTGGTTGACGATCTGTTCGAACAACTAAAGGCTGTTTCGGTGCATTGCTCGGTGTTTTTTGCATCAGACGTGCCATAGCTAAAAAGAATAAGGCCACGCCGATTACTTGCACCCACAATTTAGGTTGTTCTGATGCTTGTTCCATCAAGGCCCAGATCATAAAGGCAACGACTAGAAGTGGGAGTACTATTTTTTGTAATTTCATGTGTTTTCTATCTAAGGGGCTAGGCGTTCAATCTTCCAATCCAACTGATCTTCGGTAAGAGTATAGCGAATGCGATCGTGTAAGCGATTTGGTCTTCCCTGCCAAAATTCAATACTCACGGGTTCAACACAAAATCCACCCCAGTGTTTTGGGCGTTTTACTTCTCCTTCAACAGCGGTATCTTCCAGTGTTTTTAATGCTTGTACGAGTTCTTCATACGAAGAAATCACTTGGCTTTGATTGGATACCATAGCACCTAAACGGCTACCCAACGGACGACTATCAAAATAATTATCAGATTGTTGATCTGATACTTTTTTAGCAATTCCTTTGATGATTACTTGACGCTCCATTGAAGGCCAAAAAAAAGACAAACACAGCTGTGGATTTGCTAAGATCGCTTTTCCTTTTTCCGAATTGTAATTGGTAAAGAAGACGAATCCATTCTCATCATAGGATTTCAATAAAACGACTCTTGCTTTTGGAAAACCATCCAATCCAATAGATGAAACGGTCATGGCATTAACTTCCTCAATGCCACCGAAGTCTTCCACTTCACAAAACCAATGACGAAATTGCATCATGGGATTTTGGTCCACTTCAGTCTCAATCAATACTTGTTTTTCGTATGATTTTCTATAGTTACTTAAATCACTCATGGTCTAGAATTATGAATTAAAGGTCAAAGATAACACCATCATCGGCATTTAGTATCGTTCCATCAAAAACTTCTTCTGCTTCTGTTTTAAAAGCAGTAATATCCGTATAACGCGTGGAATAATGCCCTAAAATAAGCACCTCAGCCTCAGCAAGTTTAGCAATAGCAGCAGCTTGTTTAGCTGTACAGTGTTTGGTGCGCTCCGTATAATGGGCTTCTGACTCTAAGAATGTACTTTCGTGATATAAGGCGTGAACTCCTTTAATAATGGGTACTATCGCTTCTGAATAGTAAGTATCCGAACAAAAAGCATAGCTTTCTGTTGGCGCAGGATCATAGGTAATATCTTTATTTTGCACCACGGTACCATCATCTAAGGTAATATTACCTCCTTGTTTAATTTTTTGATAATAGCAGCGATCAATACCCAAATCTTCAATGGCTCCTATTCTCAACTTTCGATCACCTGGTTTCGATTCAAACAAATACCCATTGGTATACACGCGATGGTCTAAGGGAATCGTGCGTACAATGACGCGTTCATCTTCAAACACAACCTCACTTTCTTTGCTTTCTAACTCGTGAAAATACAGCCCATACCCTGTATACGAATTGCTCAATCGCAATTGTAACAGTATAATTTCTTTAATCCCTTTAGGACCATATACATGTAAATCACTTTGTCTGTTTAATAGGGAAAAGGTTGAAATCAATCCGATTAACCCAAAGAAATGGTCTCCGTGTAAATGAGAGATAAAGACGTGGTTAATTCGCTGAAACTTAATCTTATTCTTTCGCAATTGAATTTGAGTTCCCTCACCTGCATCAATCAAAAACATATGGCCATTTAATTCTAAAACCTGAGCGGTTGGATTGGTCATCGATCTTGGTGTTGCGGCATAACAACCTAATATAGTAAGTTTCAATGGATCAAAATTTTATAATTTGTGCTTGTAAGTTACAAAAAAGCCCCTAGCATACAAAAGAAAAAGGCTTAATTACGTAAGCCTTTTCTATTTTCTTATACTTCTAAATCGCGTTGTATTTCGTCCATTTCGATCAAATCGAAAGCTTCTTGTTTTGTTGGAACCACAATGAGATCGCCATCAAAATCATTAAAGTTCACAGCCTCCGTTACAATGACAAATGATTTATTTGCCTCTTCCATATGCTCAACAGCCAAGGCTTCCATTTCTGTTAATTTGTCCTCGGTCACCTCTTCTTGTGAGTCAGCTAGGTCAATTACGAGGTTAAAAGCCATAAACTGCGCTTGATACTGCTCTGTTATTTTTTGCAATACTGCTGTAACAGTATCCGTTCCGATTTGGATTACTTTGGTATGTCCTTTTTCTGTAACTTTCATTATATACTAATTTGATCGCACTAAAATAGTTATTTAATCTTTGATGCCAAAAGATAAATCACCGCCATGCGGATGGCTACTCCATTTTCTACCTGATCCAAAATCACAGATTGTTGTGAGTCAGCTACATCTGAAGTAATCTCTACCCCTCTATTGATTGGCCCTGGGTGCATTACCACAATTTCTTTATCCAAGGAATCCAAAATCTCTTTTGTCAATCCGAATTGTTGTGCATATTCTCGCGTATTGGGAAAGTAACTAAAATCCAAGCGTTCATTTTGCACGCGTAACATATTGGCTACGTCACACCACGCTAGTGCTTTTCTCAAGTTGGATTCCACCTTTACCCCTAGGCTTTCAATGTGTTTTGGAATCAATGTTTTGGGGCCACAAACACGCACTTCTGCTCCTTGCATTTGCAAGGCAAAGATATTTGATAGCGCCACGCGTGAGTGTAAGATATCCCCGACAATCACTACTTTTTTACCCGCTACATCCCCTAATCGCTCGCGAATAGAATAGCTATCAAGTAGCGCTTGTGTAGGATGTTCGTGTGCACCATCTCCTGCATTAACAATACTTGCTTTTACGTTTTTAGACAAAAAATAAGCGGCTCCTGGATTGCTATGACGCATAACTACCATGTCCACTTTCATTGCTAAAATATTATTAACTGTATCGATTAACGTTTCTCCCTTTTTAACGGAAGACTGTGCAGAAGAAAAACTAATCACATCTGCTGAGAGGCGTTTCTGTGCTAATTCAAAAGACAATTTCGTTCGTGTACTGTTTTCAAAAAAGATATTCGCTATCGTGATATCTCTTAATGAAGGTACTTTTTTGATGGGTCTATTGATTACTTCTTTAAAGTGATCGGCCGTTTCAAAAATTAAATCAATATCGTCTTTGTTTATATATTTTATTCCTAATAGGTGATTTACACTTAATTCTTTCATTACTTCAAGTCCGTTTTCCGATTAATTATGATCAAATTCTTCCAGATAAATACAGTCGCTTGTCCCGTCTTCCGACCAATGTACGCGTACTGACTCACGATCAAAAGCATCTACTTGCCTTCCTCTATAATCGGGTTGAATAGGCAAATGACGGCTAAATCTTCGATCGATCAACACCAATAATTCTATTTCTGCTGGTCGTCCAAATGACTGAATAGCCGTTAAGGCAGCACGGATGCTACGACCTGTATACAAAACATCATCAATAAAAACGACTTTCTTATCTTCAACAAGAAAATCAATTTCAGTTCGATTAGCTTCAAGTGGCTTTTGATTTCTCCTAAAATCATCGCGGAAAAAGGTGATATCTAAATATCCCAGGGGAACATCTACAATACCGTACTCTTTCTCTAAAATGGCTTGAATTCGCTTGGCAAGGTATTTACCACGGGGTTGAATACCAATAAGTAAGGTGTCAGAAAAATCAAGGTGATTTTCTACCAACTGACAGGCCAAACGATGAAGAATAATATCAATCTCTTTTGAAGTAAGTAATACTTTTGGATTCATATAAAAAAGAGTTGTGTTTGGGAGGTAAAATTACAATTAATTATGCTACCCTCACAATATATCCTCAATAATTTAAAAAGATAAAATCACGCTCCTTTTGGTTTGTCTTGTGACCTTTGATTTTCGTTTTTAAATGTTAGGATGCTGTTAACTATTCGAAAAAACGCAATTTCAAAAGTTAATTTACTATCTTTAAGAGCCTAAAAAAACTGCTCAAACCATGAATAAATACTACTTTTTTCTGTTCTTTTTGTCCATTTTTAGCAGTGTGAGCCTAGCTCAAATACCGCAAGATTCGATTTTAAACACGACCTGGATCTTAACGAAAACTAGCCATACATTGCCCATTCAAAGGCAAACCACCCTGCAAATTAACACCCTGAAGTATGAAATTAAAGGTTTTGGAGGGTGTAATACCTATATTTTACCGATCAGACAAATAAAAGAACGCAAACACTATACGCAACTACGCACGGATAAAATCATCGTCAATGACAACCTGTGTACCCAAAATGTAACAGTCTTTGAAAAGGCGTTCTTAGCTGCCTTGAGCGATCAAAAACTGCGCATTACTACTGATCAAGGGGTACTGTCATTGGTCAATGAACAGAAGCAAACCTTTGTCTTTTCGATGCAACCACAGAATCCGCTGCTCAACTACATCGAGCGTTTTGCGTGGAAATTGATTCAGTTTAAGGGAAATAGCGATCGCGTATACCATCCATACCTTACCTTTAATTTTAAAGACAATACGGTTTCTGGTTATACTGGATGTAGCTATTTTACAGGAAAAATAGCCATCAATAAGTCTTTTAACAAGATACAGTTTATCGATTTGGAACTCCAGAAAAAAGATTGCGCATCTGCGAGTCGAAAACAAGTAGAAAAAGATTTTATCAACCTCATAGACGGGGAGACTTTTTCCTTTGATGTAGCCGAACAAACCCTGAATTTATACCAAGACAACAACCTACTCTTGATGTTTGGTTTCATTCCCAAGCAATTCGTATCCGAATAACACAAGGTGATTTTAGTGCGGTAAAAGAGTCGCATCACAAATATTTATCGTAAATTTAGGCCGTAAAAAAACAAGAAATAGTTTTATGAAAGCTTTAATTTTTAATGGTTCTTTGGACGAAGAATCTTTTAGAACGTCACGACGTATTGCACAATTCTATGCGGACGAATTCATAAAGGCTAATCTAGAGGTAGAACAAGTACACTTATCTGACTATCAGATCCCTATATTCCAAGCAAAACACATGGAAACCCCTCCTCAAGATGTTACTCGCTTTATCGAGGCTTTCCGCGCTGCGGATGTCATGATTTGGTTAACACCTTTATATCACGGAGGAATGACTGGTGTAATGAAAAATGCCTTGGATTGGCTAGAATTAACCGCACGTGATACACCAGCGTATTTAACCAATAAAATTGTTGGTTTTACCTGTTGGTCTGCAGGCAATCAAGCCATGCAAGGGATCCAAGCCTTAGACAATGTTGCTAAAGCATTAAGAGCCTGGTCTTTACCTTATAGCATCCCTATTAGTAATATGGATTTGTATATAAATAATGAATTATCTGACGTATATCGAAAAAAAATGAGTATGTTAGCGCAACTTTTGATCGAAAGCAATAATCGATAAAAAAGAACAAGGTCGGGGATGTAGCTCAGTTGGCTAGAGTGCTTGACTGGCAGTCAAGAGGTCGTGGGTTCGAGCCCCATCTTCTCCACTTTTATACAAAAAGCTACCTGTATGGTGGCTTTTTTTGTTTTTATCCCTCAGTTATTCAGCAGATTACCTCAACATCTAATTTTGTATACTACATACTATACTGATTTAAAGGTTGCATGTTTTGAGTGGAGGTTGCAACTATTTATCTCCAAATAAGTTTTTCTTACATGCAAATAGCATTTTACCATCCAGTACACTACTAAAATCATTACCAAGCACCATTTTATAGGACATAAATGAACATTCCCTCTTTATCCATTAAGATAAAATAACACTAAAAACCCCTAATAACCTCTTATCAAAAATAATAATATACTAAAAAAAATACCATACTGTAACAAATACAAAAAACAAACTACCTATAGTATAACCATTAAATAATAAATTATGAAAAAAGCACTTTACTTCTTAGCAGGAATCATTTTTACTATAGCTGTAGCTGGGGGAATCATATACTATTGGTTTTCTACTAATGTAACAGTAGCAGGTGGGACTGCTGAATCTTCGCTTATTTCTGAAGAAACAGTTGAAGAGGCACTTGCAACGAAAACAATAGACCGTATTTCTATTGCTCAATATGATGCTATAACACAAGCTACCACTACCAAAACAATGGTGAACTTTTGGGCAAGCTGGTGTGAGTCTTGTTTAAAAGAGATACCAACATTAAAAAAATATGCAGCTAGCCGAAACATTAATCTCATTTTTGTAAACTTTGACAAAGTAACAATAGCTCAAAACAAAATAGTCTTAGACAAAATGAAAAAACTAAATATAGATAAAACCTATCAACTTATGGGGGATGATAAATTAATAGATCCTTTCAATCATAGAATGCTTGGCAGCTTTCTTAAAGATCGAAATATTAAAGCAGATACACTTGGTTTACCTATCAATTTAATCTACGAAAATGGAGTAAACACGCATTTTTTTGGTCCAACACAAATGGAAAACCTTCTATTTCAAGGGCTAGATAGCTATGTAAAAGAACATTAATACCTAAAAACTACCTCATCAGGTAGTTTTTTTATACCCTAAATCCAACAAACGATGGAACTACATAAATTAAACCTACTGTTTATTATTTCTAGGAGTAGAACCAATAAGCAAGGCTTAGCCCCCTATTACTTGTAGGTTAACCTATAAAGAACAAAGAAAACAATTTGCCACAGGTTTATTCCTTAAACCAGAACATTGGCAAAATACCAAACAAAGAGCCCATCCTCCCAATGAGGAAAACAATTTTATAAAAACTAACCCTAATAAAAATGGTAATGCCAATATTGTTGAATATAGGATATTCAATATGTTTATCGTTCAACAAGAATAAAAAATACATCAACTGTCCACACCCGATCGCGCGGACTTGCCTCTTAAATCCGCGCCATCGGAGTTTTGTTTTTACATGAAGTTAGAAGAAAAAGAAGTGGTTAATTTCTTGCAGTAAAACGGAAATGGATTGGGTTTTGTTCGGGTTTTCTTTGGGTTTTGTTCGGTAAATGAAGGGTAATCCCCCGTAAATACGCATGTTTACCGAAGAAACCCCAAACAAAACTAAAATAAAACAAAACAAACAACTGAATAACAATTGTTTACGCTTTTCATATAGAGCCAAATAAAGCCATTTGAGCTTTCTTTTTCCATATAAGGAAAGGGGGTATTGCAGGTTAATTTCGACTGATGTAGGTTTGTAGTTTATTCATGTAGCTTGTGATTAGCAAAGAACGATGGTAAAACATAGTAAACAGTAAACAAAGTAAAGTATGGCAGAAATTAAAAGAGGAATTTTAGATGATCCCGATCGCACGGCAATCCGCACGTTAGATTTGCAATCCGCGCCATCGGAGTTAAATGGAAACCAGTAAATATAAACCGATTACTTTATGCAATCCACATAAAAAAACGCAAGCGCTACTTCGTAGTCTTGCGTTTTTTCTTTTGTATGTGGTGGTAAAATCCAAAAGACTTTACCACGCCGTGCTAATTTTCTCCTCGGCTCGTTGATTTACCCTACTTAAAGGTAACAAGATAAAATTGGTGCTATTTACAGTAAAACTACACTTCTTGTTAAAATCATTGCTAGCAAAAAACACCTCACTTTAAAACTGAAACAAAAAACACCTAAGACATACGAATAAAAGCAGTAAAACGGAAATAAAACAAATAAAAAGCAACAAGAACTAACAAATAATCAGAAATAAACAAAACAGATTGTATTTACTAAAAAATAGTACGGAATAATTTGTATTAATTAACAAAAAAACTATGTTTACTGTATTATTCATTCCCTTGTTACGTATAAAAAATAAAAAACGTTATTCATTCTATTCTAGCTATTTACAACAACAACTTCATCTCATTTATACAACAGCAAAAAATAAATTGTCCAACAAGCAAGAGGAAATACAATCCTTTTTCTCCTTACTACAAATGAAACTTTTTTAACCAACCACTTATTACCTATGAAATTAAAATTACACCTTACCTTACTTTTCTTTTTTGCTATTATTTCAACTGCTCAGGCTCAATATGGATTTGGTAGTCACTATGGCACTGGCTTTTTATGCTTTGACTGTGATTACAGTATTGAAGGGGGACCCTTAGTTTCCAACATCAATGGAGTCAAAGCGAACGAACGCGTGGGATTCTATTTAGCTCTTTATCAATACAAAGAAATCAATGATCAATGGGCTCTTCGATTTGGACTAGGCTATGCCAATATGGGGGCTAATCTAAAAGAAAACAGCGAAAATTTTGTTCTTCACTCGATGTTAATTGAACCGATCAGTGTACATTATACTTTTAAGAAAAAGTTTAAAACCTTTCTTGGCGGAACCTTAGGTGCTATAATGTATGGAAACAATCCCTTTAACGAAAAAGAGACAGGAACTACTTTCTTTCCAGAGGGAATTAAATACCTCGACTTCAGTCTTTTTGCTGGCGTTGGTTATCGATTTACAGATAACATCGACCTCAACCTCAAGTATAGCCTTGGTCTTAGCAACCTCAATGACATGGAAGATTCCGATATAAAGTGGAAAATGAATTCCCTTAGTTTAGGTGTAGCTTATACCTTCAGATAAATCACAGCAAAAGCAGGTAGATTTAGCCCCACTGCTGGTCGTAAGATTAATCTTCCTACCAGGAGTGGGGCTAAACCCTCTTTTCCTTTTACTCTAAATGGAAAAAATCAATTAATTTGATATATTTGAAAAACACCATCAATACCTCATCATGAAATCTAACTTGTTGCTCCTTTTTGTTTGTTCGCTGTTTACTACGGTTTCCGTAGCCCAAAAATTCAATACGCAAAAAGCAGACGAATACATTCAGCGCATCAATTCTTTTCAAAGGGGGATTGGTTCTGTTGCGATTTACAAAAACAACAAAGTCTTATATCGCAATGATTTTGGACATCAATTGGTGGGGGAAGATCAACAAGATCCGCATTTGTATCACATTGGTTCAATTACCAAGATGTTTACTGCGGTTTTGGTCTACCAATTGATTGATGAAGGAAAACTCAAGCTAGACGATCGCGTAGCTTCTTATTTTCCGTCGATCAATATTCCCAATCTCTTTATGGTAAAAATCAGCGATTTACTCAGTCACACCAGTGGCTTAGACGATTATACCTGCTATGAGGACGACTTTTACTGGCTCAAAGAAGCCCAAACAGAACAGGCGATTCACGACAATATCACCCAACAGGGAACACCGCATTTTGGTCTAAAAAAGAAAAACTTTTTCTTTTCTAATACGGGGTATTACCTCTTAGCGCGAATAGTCGAACAACAACGCCAGATGAGCTATGACGAAGCTGTAAAAAAATACATCATCAAAAAGATCAAGTTACAAAACACCTATACGGCTAGTGATGTGTTGCCTTATCCCGTACAGTCCTATCAATTATTTGATCAATGGGAAGTGATGGATGAGATTAGCTTTGAAAACACCAATGGAGTCAATGATCTTATTTCATCTGTCGATGATTTGGCTCAATTCAATCAAGCGTTATTTTCAAACAAACTGATTTCTAAGCGTAGTTTAGCAAGTATGAAACCTGTTCCATTCAAAGAGAAATACGGTCGTGGTATGATGTATTACCTATACAAAAAGAAAAATTTTGTTGGACATACGGGGGGGACCTTCGGCTCTTTTTCTTTGCTTTACTATAATGAAGCGGAAAAACTAACCGTTGTTTACGCAATTAATGGCGCTGCTTTTTCTCATTACCAGCTCTTTGATGCCTTGCTTGCGATTCTCTACGCCAAAAAATATACGTTGCCTCAATTTGAAACTATTCCTGTAACCCCTGAGCAATTACAACAGTATGTAGGATCCTATCACAATGCTCAATTGGATCTTACGATCGAATTTGTCATTGAAAAGAACAAGCTCTTTTTAAAACCTTCAGGTTGTAATCGCTATGCTTTATTGGATGCTGTAGGCGAAAACACGTTCCGCTCGCCGGAGGGAACGGTTACTTATAGCTTCCTCCCCCAAAGCAACCAAGTGTCAGTGCAACAGCTAAAAGCCAACTTTACCTTGAATAAAATAGAAACGAAAAAATAGAATTTCCTTTCTTTAGGGTTGGAGAATGATAAATTCAGAACGTCTATTTTGTTGGTCTTCGAACTCTGTACAGGTACTACAATCTACTTTAGGTTCGCTACTCCCTACGCCTTTCGCTTCTACGCGATCCTGAGCAATTCCATGATCAAACAAGTACTGGGCTGTGGCCTTTGCTCTAGCTTGAGCTAGTTTTTTATTGTATTTTTCTTTTCCCACTCGATCAGTATGGGCCACAATTAAAATGCGCATGGTTTTATTTTCTACCATCAGCGCAACAAGTCGATCCAATTCTCGCGCTCCTTCAGTGGTGATAGTCGCTTGATCAAAGGCAAAGGGGATATCGTTGACAAGGATCTTATTGTCTTGGATATGGAGTTTTTCCTGTTTTTTCAAGGAAATATTTAGGACAGCTTCAGCCTCTTTAGGTGTTCTATGTTCTTCTTCTTTATCGTAATAGCCTTCTTTTACTACTTGGATCTGATAGGTTTTGTCACAAGGCAAAACAGCTGTAAATTGCCCTTCCCGATCGGTTTGAAGACGGGTTAACACTTGGCGAGAGGCATCAATGAGTACTACTGTTACCTCCGTTAACTTCGCTTGTGTCTCTGCATCCCTAACTACTCCTTTAACTTCTGCATCACATTTGGGTTTTACGCGGTAAATATCTTGTCTTCCAATGCGATTGGTCGACAAAAAACCATAATCAAGCGTGCTGTTATACACAAAATTAAAATCGTCTTTGGGTGTATTAATCCCTTCACCAAGGTTCTTGGGTTGTGCGGTATCATCTTTCAAATCTAAGGCATAAATATCCAGACCACCATAGCCTCCCCAGCGATCAGAGGTAAAATACAAGATGCGATCCGCACTGATAAAAGGGTAACGTTCATTAAATCCTGTATTGATGTGTGCACCTAAATTTTCAGGTGTTCCAAAAGTCTTTCCGTCTTCTAGAATAGCCACGCGCCACAGGTCTAATTCGCCTACAGTTCCCGCTTGATCAGACGCAAAATACAGGTAATCTCCTTGAGGAGTTACAAAAGGATCCACATAGGTATATTCCGCTTGTACAAAAGGCAATACCTTTATTTTTTTCCACTTTTTCCCCTTGCGTTCTGCCCAAAATAACCCCATCCGTCCTTGGCGTTTTTTCACCGCTTTATTCTTTCTAAACTTGCGATTGCGGTAACTTTCCGAGGTAAAATAGATCAAATTCCCCCCCAGTATGCATAGTGGCTTGTCCTTCTGTAAAACGCCGATTAATTGGCCCTCTCAGTATATGGTGCTCACGCAACGGTTCATCTTTCGCTAGTAACCGTGTTTCGTAAAGGGCGGTATTAGGCATTTGAGTTCCTTTTTCACGTGCTTCAAAAAGGCGGCGTAACCACTTTTGGCTGTATTTGGTTCGATTAGAAACGAAGAGCAAGGTATCGGTTGTAGACCAGGACAGGCTGTGATCTCCATAAAACAAATCGTTGATTCCCGCTTCTTCCACATAGTAATTGGAAGGAGTACTCCCCTGTGTTGGATAGGCTTTAGCCTGCTGCAAAAAGTAATGCGCTCTAGGGTCTTCCGTTGCCCTATTGGCAAAGGTGCTCATCGCAGCTTCTGCTGCCTCATATCGACCATTTTTATTGAGATTATAAGCCAAACGGTAGTACCATTCCACTGGTAAATTGGGATCTTGTTCTATCGATTTTGCATAAAACTGCGCAGCTTGAACAGCAAGCCCCAAGTGATCATAACACAAAGCTACTTGTTGATTGATGTACTTCGGTGTATGTCTCCCCCTCAACAGACGTGTATATTCTTCCTTGGCTTGGAAGTATGCTGTCTTAGCAAAATACCGATCTGCCTTCTTTACACTGGGTTTTCGTCTTCCTTGTGCTGTTAGGGTTAGCACAAGAAAGAATAGTACTGCGATTCTTCTCATTCGTCTAGTTGTTCACTTTTCTTGTAAACTAACGCAACTCAAGAGGGATACATTGTCATTATCCTGTGGATTTAATAACGAATTAACACGGCTAACTTCTGTTTTTAAACAATAATCAACAACAGTCACCTTTTGTTATGATTCTTCTAATTTTAATATATTTTAGTCTTAATCTCCAAAAAAGAGGGTTGTTCTTTTTTATTTTACTGTTATTTTCTCCATATGCACCGTACGAATCAACTATTTACAAGTCTTTTGTACGAAATAGGAAGGATACGCTAGCTCTATTTTTTTAAACGTTAAATCCTTAGTAATTAAGAAATCAATTCGTAATTTTAATACATCAAAAAAACATGATTTACCTCCGAGTAAATCCTTCAAGCAAATCATCGAATGAAAAATTATGTCTTGGCATTTGCTTTATTAGCACTCAGCCCATCCATTGTAAAAGCGAACGAATACGTAAAACAAACAGCAACCATGAAAGAAACTTCAAAAAACACACAAACCATATACCAGTTTAAGGTAAAGGATTTGTATGGAACTGATTTTGACTTTGCCTCCTTAAAAGGAAAAAAAATAATGATTGTCAATACGGCATCAGAATGTGGGTTAACACCTCAATATGAACAATTACAAAAGTTATACGAAGAATTTGGAGGAGATGATTTTGTAATCATCGGTTTTCCTGCGAATAATTTTGGGAATCAAGAACCGGGCTCCAATGCTGAAATTGCTACTTTTTGCAAAGCCAACTTTGGTGTTACCTTCCCGATGATGGAAAAGATATCTGTAAAAGGAGAAGATATGGCTCCTATTTATCAATTCTTAACGCAAAAGAGCCTGAATGGTTTTGCAGACAGTACGGTAGAGTGGAATTTTCAGAAATATTTGATCGATGAAAAAGGACATATTGTCCAAGTAATCAATCCTAGAATACTTCCAAACGATACAGAAATCAAGGATTGGATTAAAAAGAAATAAGCTAGAAGACGGATGCCATAGTAATTTTATTCGTAATTTTAGCTTTTTGAAATTACTATGGTTTATCCTTCAATACAGTTAGCTCAAAGCATTATTTCGCTTTGTAAAGCAAAAAATCTAACTCAGGTTGTTATATCACCAGGATCACGTAATGCTCCTTTGACCATTGGCTTTACCAACGATCCTTTTTTTACTTGTTACAGCATTGCTGATGAACGATGTGCTGCCTTTTTTGGCATGGGTCTTGCACAACAAACACATCGTCCTACTATTCTTGTTTGTACGTCAGGATCAGCACTTTTAAACTATTACCCTGCTGTTGCTGAAGCTTTTTACAGCCAAATTCCTTTGATTGTGTTATCCGCAGATCGACCACTCCACAAAATTGACATTGGAGATGGACAGACCATCAGACAACAAAACGTGTATCAAAATCATATTCTATACAGTGCTAATCTAACAGAAGAAGCGAGTACTGCCAATGATCAATTGATCCAAGCGGCTATTCACACCGCAATTGCCCAAAAAGGCCCTGTACATATTAATGCGCCTTTTGAAGAACCGTTGTATCAAACGACAACACAACAAACTGTTCATCCAACAGTAGTAGAACCTGTTGTCCCTACTGCGGCGGCTGTTGAGTACACAAACTATACGCAAAGTTGGGAAAAAGCAACAAAAAAGCTTATTCTCGTAGGTGCTTGTGCACCAAATACTCTTACAGCTGAAATCATCACTCGATTAGCTGCCGATGAATCTGTTTTATTTTTAGCGGAAACACTGAGTAATATTAACGACCCCAGCGTAATTAACGCCATTGATCGCTTGGTTATTCCAATGAATGAAACGGAATTACAAGCGCTACAACCCGATATTTTACTGACATTTGGCGGTATGGTTGTAAGCAAAAAAATCAAGCAATTCTTGCGTCAATATCGTCCAAAACAACATTGGCATGTAGATCCCCTACGCCATTACGATACTTATGATTGTTTAACGGATCGAATTTACACAGATCCTCAGTCGTTTTTTACCCAGCTAACAGCGACTGTACAACCAGTATCGTCTACATACCGTGACAAGGCACATGAACTAATGCACGCCCGAGATACGAAACACAATCAATTGATTAACGAAGCTATTTTTTCGGATTTTACAGCCATTGATTACTTGGTTAGACAGTTGCCGACAGCTAGTCAATTGCAAGTAAGCAACAGTGCAGTTATTCGCTATGTACAGCTCGTTCCTGTGGATCCGAGTATTGAAGTATTTTGCAACCGAGGTACAAGTGGCATAGATGGCTGTACTTCCACTGCCCTTGGAGCTGCCCTTGCTTCGGGAAAACCAACCGTACTCATGACGGGTGATATCAGCTTCTTTTATGATAGCAATGCCCTATGGAATTCCTATATCCCAAAAAACTTTAAAATCATCCTGATTAATAACGGTGGTGGTGGTATTTTCAGAACCCTACCTGGTCATCAAGAAAATGAGGTGTTCAATACCTATTTTGAAACCAATCATCAATATAATGCAACCCATTTAGCGGCCATGTATGGATTTGATTACTTTCAAGCCACGGATAAAGAAACCTTGAAAACCGCAGCAACTGCCTTTTTTCAAACTACTGATCGTCCTGCTATTTTAGAGGTACAAACCCCTACTTTTTTAAATGACGAAGTATTTAAAAATTATTATCGCAATTTGTGATTTTTTCGATCACTATCTCTTTTATTTTTAGTAACTTGTAGCAACAAATAAATAAAATTATGAGTAAAAGAGCTGAATTAATTGAAAAGTACGCGGCAGATTTAAAGGATAAGTGCGGCGTGAAACCCAACATGGAACTATTGGAGAAAGTGACCATTGGTTGTGGACCATCCATCTACAATCAAGATTCTTCTACTGTAGCAAGCTCATCGGAATCGGAATTGGCAACGGTGCGCAAAAATTTTTTAATTAAAAAATTAGGATTAAAAGATGATGCTAAATTAGATGAAGGATTGAAAAAAGTAATCGAACAGTATGGTGTTTCGAATAAGCACAAATACAGAGCAGTTTTGTACTACCTTTTAACGGTTCACTTCAAAAAAGAATCTGTGTATTTAAAATAAAAAGACTTCCGTCAAAAAATAGAAAAAGAGCAAGTATCGACTTGCTCTTTTTTGTTTGTTGCTCCTATAACACTAGCTTGCGCTATTTATTTAGTTGCGATACACTAATTTACCGCGATTAAATACTGCTTCTCGTTGTGGCGTACGCGCCACTGCTTCTGCAGAGCAAGAAGCATCTACCAAAATAAAACTCGCTTCATCTCCCACTAAAGGCCATACTTGTTGCCCTTGATCATTCAGCGGTAATTTTTGATCTTTTGTTGCAATTTGCAACGCTCTACTCAAATTAAATTCATTTCGCCAGCCATATAATTCAGCGGACAACTTTGCCTTTTCCAGCATATCACAGGATCCAAAGGGAGACCAATGGTCAATAATACTATCGGTTCCCGTCATCAAAGTGATCTTGTGTTCATAAAAACTTGGGATTGGCATATTCAGTTTTCCAATAGGTACTGTAGAAATAACACCTATATTCACCGCCGCTAGTTGTTCGCAAATAGCCTGCGTTTCCTTGGCATCCAATTGCCCTAAAGCAAATCCATGGCTAATATATGTTTTTCCTTGCAAAGCTGGATTCTCTTTCACTTTTTCGATCATATATTCAATAGCAGGCAATCCCGTTGCCCTTCCTTCGTGCAAGTGAATATCTATTCCTTTATTGTAATCCGAAGCGATTTGAAACAGGATATCCAAAGATTTTTTCATATCTCCATCCACAGTTGTTGGATCCAATCCCCCTATATAATCCACTCCCATCTGTGCTGCTTCGCGCAACAGTCCTTCGGAATCGGAATAGAGAATACCGTGTTGTGGAAATGCCACGATCTCCGTTTGTATATCCTCTTTCTTGTTGTTCAGCGCGATTTGCAGGTGCTCCAAGCTTTTCAACCCACTGGTTGGCTCTACATTAGTCTGACAACGTGCAAAATAGGTTCCTTTGCTATTCATTAGCGCCATCGCTTGTTCTGCTTTTTCTGTGGAGTGAAGCAGTAATTCAGGGAGTATTTTGCGTTCTAAATCGATCATATCTTTGACCGTTTTAGCACGAACAGGTTCTGCTTGCCAAGGTTCGCCATAATATGTTTTGTCAATGTGAATATGCATATCGCGCAATCCAGGTAGTAACAATTTGCCGTGGGCATCAAAAACAACACCGGTATAGGCAGTTCCTTGTGCAGCCTTAATCGCTTTTATTTGACCGCCTTGAATGTGCAAGTCATACAAACCCGTTTGGGTTGCTTTTACTTGCCCAAAATCGTTGTAAATAAATCCTTCTTCTAAACGTACATTACACAGCACAAAGGCGTCTGTATTCGCCGTATATTCCTTGTCTTTTTCACTCTCTTTTTCTTTTGCCCAACTTCCACCTGCAAAGAACAAGCCACCTGTGGCTGCCGTAGTTAAATTTAAAAACTCTTTTCTATTCATCATTTTTCTAGACTATATATGTGCTCCAGCTGCTTCTAACAAGGCAATTATTTGGGTAAACTTTCTCGATTTGGCGTGATACAATGGCGTTTTACCGTCGTGATCAGGGATGTTGACGTCTACTCCCCCTTCAATTAAGGCTTGAACAATAGCGGTATGTACGGCTCCCCCATTACTCAGCACAATTGCCTCCATTAACGCTGTCCATCCCAAGCGATTCACGTGATCAATCGGGTAGTTTGGCGTTTGAACCAATACTTCTACCACGTCTAAATGTCCTTTTTCTGCTGCGGGAATCAAAGCCGTTCCATTGTATCGATTAAAAACCGTAAAATCTGCCCCATGTTCCAATGCTTTTTTCACCAAGGCGAGATTTCCTTCTGCTCCAGCATATAAAAACGGACTATTGAGGTTATTATCTTGGGTATTTACATTGGCTCCTTGATCAATTAGATAAAAAGCAATAGCATTGTATTGGCGATAAGTAGCTAGCATCAACGGGGTTTCTCCTCTGCCGTTTTTCGCTTCGAGATTAACCTGAGAAGTCGCTACTATTTCTTTTACTCTTGCTAAATTATTGTTCTCAACAGCTTTAAATAAATCGGTCTCCATAGTAGTTGTCGTATTTTCTAACTTGTTATTGTCATTATTCGAACAGCTTGCTGTCAGATTTGTAGACAGTCCTACGGAAAATATCAACAACAAACTATAAGTTACTGGTCTGATCATAAACTACATAGATTAAAATTACATCCTACAAATATAGCGTTATTGATAAAACCTGTCGTTGTGTATTTACCATGCTTTATTGTAGATATTATAACTATCCCTAAACTGCCCTGGGGTTTTATTTCGCCATTTTTTAAAGTAATGGTTAAAATAGCCCGTATCGTGAAACCCCAGTTCAAAGGCGATTTCTTTAATTGATAAATCGGTTGTAATTAACAAGCGTTCAGCTTCGAGAATAATGCGTTGCTGAATCACGTGACTTGCCGAAATTCCCAATACCTTTTTGGTTCGTATATTGAGATAATTGGGCGTAATATGAAGCTTATCTGCATAAAAGGACACCTGATTTTGTGTCTTAAAATGGGTTTCCAGTAGGGATTTAAATTCTTGTACATTTCGATCAGGACCTTGTGCTTCTACCTCATGGGCTTTGAGGTAGTAACGCTGTATTTTTTTTAACAACAAAAAGAACTGCAACACGCTAATTTCCTGACCAATAGCATCCAAATGAGGCAATACTTGCTGTAGTTTTTTCAACTCTTGATGAATCTCTCCATATTCGTCAGGGGCTAAAGACAATACAGGTGGTACGTCAATTTGAAAAAAAGGAAGAGCACTCAGCTGATTAATCAGGTGTATCGCACTAGCAGAAAACATCAATTGATATCCTTTGGTCTCTTTAGAAAGCTTCCAATAATGAACCTGTTGAGGGCGGAGAAAGTGAATTTGATAGGGCTGAACGGTTAAAGAGGTAAAGTCAATTTCATGAATACCTTCTCCTTGTTCAACAAAAAGAATTAGGTAAAAATCGTGCTTATGCGGGACCTGTAGATCATTTAATCCCTTTTCGGTATGTTCAAATAACGTAATATCCCACGTTTCCTCTCCTATTATTTTTGCACGACTCCACGTTTCTATGCCTTTTGTTTGTTTCATCTGACGCTGCTTTGCTTTTTATTGCTGTTCATCCCAACAAGGTAATCAAAATAAAATTTGCTTCATCATTTCGTTGGTAGTAAAAGCTGTTTTTTTAAGCTCAACAATGTAGCATGCAGCCTCTATTTTAACGGTGTATACTAGAAATAGCAGCACATGTCCCCACGCTTACAAGTAAAACAAACAAGAATAGGATGCCATTTGTTTACACCCTTCTCCAAGTCTTTCTTTTTGACAACAAACGTATTGGGTATCGTGTAAAACTTTAGCTATAAGAATTTCAACCCTTGTATTTTCCCTCCTTATTTCCTTTTATTCTTTCTTTTATACCTTCTTCTTACTTTCATTTCAAAGGAAAAACAAGCATATTACATTTAGTTAAATTTCAATTATTTTAACTTCATTTATTGCTATTTAATAATTATTTTATGCAATTATTTAAGATACACCCTTTTTTTACTTGTTAATTACACGAAATAGCATTTTAACTTTAGTTTCGTTTTTTAAGTTTGTTTCCTAATTAATTTAAAATAAGCAATGAGATTAAAATTAAAATGGCCCCTAGTACTGTTGCTGTTGGTACAATTTTCACTTGCTCAGGAAAAAACGCTAAAGGGAGTAGTTTCTGAGGGAGGGACACCTTTACCTGGGGTGACGGTTGTTATAAAAGGTACAACAGAGGGTACACAAACTGATTTACATGGAAATTATACAGTGAGAGTGCAAGAAGGAGATGTAATTTCTTTCACCTTTATTGGATTAAGAGAAGTGGTATATAAAGTAGGGCGTACAACCACATACAATGTAACGATGGTCGCCTCGAAAGAGATGCTGGATGAAGTCGTTGTTCTAGCCTATGGGCAAGCGAAGGCAAAGAATCAAATAACGGGAAACGCAGTGGCAATTAAAGAAGAGGCCTTGGTGGCTACACCGATGGTTTCAGCAGATCAAGCCTTACAAGGGCGAGTGGCAGGTCTGCAAGTGTCTGCCTCATCTGGATCACCAGGCGCAAGACAAAACCTTCGCATTCGCGGACGCAATTCGATGACAGCAACGAATGAGCCCTTATACGTTATTGATGGCATACCGATGTACGATGTGGATTTCGCAGGAGGGAATCAAAGTGGTGTTGCTCCTTCCACCTCTTTGTCTTTATTAGCGACAATAAACCCTACCGATATCGAGTCCATGACCATATTAAAAGATGCAGGTGCAACAGCTGTATACGGGGCACGGGGTACGAATGGTGTAATCTTAATCACAACAAAACGCGGCAAAACAGGAGTTACAAAATTTAATATCAGCAGTCGTGTAGGCTTTCAAAGTAACGCAGTAAAAGGGACAGCTGTACTTACTTCAACTGAAAAAGAAGAAATATTTTTAGATGGCTTGTACAACACCTTTGGGGAGTCAGCTGGTTTCTCCCGTGATCAGGCAGCTGTTTATGCGGCTACAAATTTTTCTACATCAGGAAATTATGGCAATTGGATTGATGCAGGTCGTCCCAATAACAATTGGAGAAAAGAAATCGAATATGGTGACACCCCCTTAACAAGTCTTAGTTTCGCTGCTACAGGGGGAAGTGATCGCCATAACTTTTACGCCTCCTTATCCCATGACAAAATCCAAGGAACCGTAATTGGCGTAGATTTCAGACGCATTGGCGCTTCCTTGAGCTATAGGCAAAAAATCTCCAATACCCTTGAATTTAATACTAGCATCAAAGTGACGAATACCAAACAAAATGGGATTCTCGAAGGAGGCAATTATTTATCTAATCCCAATTACGTTAAGTTAGTAATGAATCCTTGGCAGCCTGTATACAATCTGGATGGTTCATTCTTCTTTCCCAGTACAGGATTTCCCAATGTAGTGTACACAACCAAAAACAACCAAACCTTAAATGATATCACGCGAGTAATCAACGCTAATACTATCAGTTACGCAATAACCGATGATTTAAAATTCACATCTTCCCTTGCGTTAGATTACACCTTAGCTGATTTTTCTCAATACAGAAATCCCATTCATGGAGATGGTAAGAATTATGGAGGAACTGCAGCTAAAGCAGTTAGAACAAACTTCAACTATGTGGTTCAAAATGGATTAGATTATAAATTTTACGTAGGCGATAACCATCAATTTAGCACAAAAGTAGTCCTAGAATATCAAAAATCTAAACGTCGTTTTTTAGTAAGCACAGGGCAAATTATATTAGCAGGATTTGAAACCTTAGAAGCAGCGGCAGCGAATAAGGATACGACATACGAATTTTTGGATGATTCGAACTTGGGGTATGTGGGAATGATTAATTACAACTATCAAAACAGATTTTTAGTAGACGTAAGTGGTAGACGTGAAGGATCATCTAAATTCACCAATCGCATTGGTTATTTTTATTCAGTTGGTGGAGCTTGGAACATGCACCTAGAAGATTGGATGACTCATCAACAAACCCTATCAACAATTCGTTTCAGAGGCTCCTATGGAACCAATGGCAACTCACAAATTGGTCCAAATCAATATGTGCGTCGTGCCAATATTGCTTCTTATGATGGTGAAGCGGCTTTAATTCCCACTCAAATTGGCGGACCTCTTAGTTGGGAAAAACAACAAAAGTTAGATTTCGGTTTTTTGTTGGGTCTCTTTCGGGATCGTCTCTTGTTAGGGGTAACGTATTTTGACAGTAAAACATCTAATTTATTGTACCAAAAAACTCTGTCTAAAATGACTGGATTTGAGTCACAACTGATGAATATGGGAGCCATGAACAATCGTGGTTTCGAAGTTGAATTAAATGCAGCAATCATTCAATCTAAAGACTTAAACTTAGCATTAGGCATTAACCTAGGTACCGTACGCAATAGAATCACGGCTATGCCCCTACTTGATGGGGTAGAAATAGCAGAGTATAAAACGTATACTGCCGATGTTAAAGGGCATACTGCATCCGAATGGTATATGCCAACTTGGGCAGGTGTTGATACTCAAACAGGACAACCTTTATGGTATGACGCAAATAATCAAAAAACATCAGATTACGCCAAGGCTGAATCAAGATTTCAAGGAGCAAGTGCACTGCCTAAATTGACTGCTGGAGCGACCATACACCTCGACTACAAAGGTTTCTATTTAGACGGTTTATTTACTTTTACGGGTGGACATAAAATATACGATCAGCAGGTTGCTAGAACACTAAAAACTACAGGTACGATAATTTCTTCCAATTCTACTGCGGAAGTATTAGATCGATGGCAAAAACCAGGCGATATTACTAATGTTCCTCTTATCGAATATACAGCAACAGGAGGTAATAGAAATTTTACCAGCCCTTCCACCCGATTCTTATATGATGGTGATTACATCCGATTGCGAAATATCACCTTAGGATATACTTTTAATTCCAAAGCGACCAAGAGACTAGGTCTTGATGACGTTACCTTAGCACTCATTGGCACCAACTTGTGGACTTGGGTAAAGGACAAAGGACTAACCTACGATCCGGAAGTTAGTGCAACAGGATTTATCACCCTTACTACGCCACCTATAAAATCAATTGTTTTTTCAGTTAATGTTAAGTTTTAAAAAATGAGTAAAAAAAACACACCCGCTATTTTATCTATAGTTTTCCTATTCTGGGGACTAATTAGCTGTTCGGATGATCGCTTAGATGCCACCTTGGAAGGAGGGCGCGATATTGAAGCAAAACCCATTGAAACACTGACGGATTTACGTGCAACAGTATCGGGTGCCTATTACAGGATGACACATGCGACTTACTACGGGCGCGATATTATTATATACAGTGAAGCTCGAGGTGATAATGCCTATGCAGCAGCTGGATTTTCAAACCGCTTTCAACATGTCACCTCCTTTAATTTAACCCCTACACTTCCCAATCCTCGGGATACATGGAGGAAAATTTACGAGGTAATTAGTTCTGCTAATTTAGCAATAGGATCGACTATTAAAACTGGGGATCAAAAGTCCATACAACAGGGCAAAGCCGAAGCCTACGCCATTCGCGCCTTAGCGCATTTCGACTTGTTGCGCCTCTATGGTCAACACTATGTAGACAACAGCGGATTAGCAGGGTTAGGTATTCCTTATATCACGCGTTTTGGCGAATTAGATAGCAAAAATTACAAACGTCTAACTGTCAGAGAAGTAAGAGATCACATTTATAACGACTTAGATACGGCCTTACAAGCAGCAGATAAGGATGCTCCAAATAAAAAACGGTTTACCGCCCAATCCATATATGGTATAAAGTCAAGAGTTGCCTTATTCTTTGGTGCTTTTGATGCTCGTGATTACACAATTGCCTTAGAAAGTGCAAAGGCTGCTATGGCTTTAGGCGGGGAAATTATACCGAGAAGTGCTTATGTTTCTTCGTTTAGAGCGGAAGATCCTCAAAGTAATTCGGTTTTTGAATTGGCACAAGACAAGGTCAAGAATCCAGAGAATAATTCACTACACAGCATTTATTCTTACCAAGGCTATGGCGATATCGTGGGACTCGGAAATAATTTACAAGATTTGTTTGAAGATCAAACTGATATTCGTTCCTCTTCAGCCATGCAAGGGTATAACAACTTAACTCAAAATGCCAAGGGCAATTACAAAAAAACAGGTCCCAACAAGTATATCAAACTAACAGCTAGCGAGCTGGAAGGAAAAGATCCTGTTGATCCAGCCATTCGCTATAATGTTGAGCATTATCGCAATTTTGGTAAGTATACTGTGAATAGTGCTAACATCAGAATCATGCGCTATGAAGAGCTCGTTTTCAATTTTATTGAAGCAGCTGTCCGTTCTCAAACAGAAGAAAGTACAGCCTTAGTGCTTTTGAACAAAATTACGGCTGAGCGTTATCAAGGAAATCCAGCAAAGAAATACAATACACTTACTTTGGCTGATGTCTTAACTGAAAGACGTAAAGAATTTGTTTTTGAAGGTTTTCGATTCGAAGATCAAATGCGCAACAGAGAAAACCTAGCCAGCACACCACAACTTCGAGATGGAATACCTTATGGATCAGTAAAATTAGCTTTTCCTATTCCACTTGATGAGATCAATACTAGTAAAATTGACCAAAACAAAGGGTACTAATATTTTTTGATGGGTATTTTAACGATCAAATATGTTTACTACACTAGCGTTTTTCCTTGCAAAATAGCCCAGTTAATTCACAACCTAAAAGCCCCAATAAGTCGAATCCTTATTGGGGCTTTTATATGCGTTTTTATACTTTAAAATTTAATTTCTATTTCTTTTTTAACGCCACTGCTTTTTCGTACAATTCTTCATAGATTGGCAATATTTCGCTAATTTGAAAGCGTTTAGCTGTTTTACGAGCGCCTTCTTTGAAGCGACAAAGTGTGTCTTCATCTTGTAAGATGGCTAAGGCATTTTTAACCATGTCATCGACATCTTTTACATCACTTAGGTAACCTGAAACACCGTGGTCATTCACTTCAGGCAAACCTCCTGTATTACTTGAAATAACTGGTACGCCAACTGCCATTGCTTCTAAAGCTGCTAACCCAAAACTCTCAGTTTCAGAAGGCAATAGGAATAAATCGGAGTATCCTAAAATTTGATTGACTTCATTGCTATTTCCAAAGAAGATAATTTTATCGTAGATTCCCAATTCCATCGCCAAGCGCTCTGCCTTTTCTTTCTCTGGTCCATCACCTACGAGCATCAATTTTGCAGGTACGGCTTTTTGTATGCCATAGAATATTTTTACCACATCGCCAATGCGCTTCACCTTTCTAAAATTACTGATATGCGTAATAATAAACTCCCCTTTTTCAGCCATAGCACTTCGTTTACACGGCGTTTCGGAGCAGTCTACCTCTTTTACTTCAATAAAGTTCGGAATTACACAAATCTCCTTTTTACTCTGAAACAGCTCATACGTTGATTGCTTTAGCGATTCAGATACAGAAGTAACAAAATCGGAATGGTTTATGCTAAACGTAACTGCTGTTTTATAATTGGGATGATTACCTACTAAGGTAATATCCGTTCCGTGTAAGGTTGTGATCATCGGTAAATCAATTCCCTCTTCTTTCAGCATCTGTTTGGCCATATAACCAGCATATGCATGTGGGATGGCATAATGTACGTGTAAAACGTCAATATTAAATAGCTTAACGATATCGACTAGCTTACTTGACAAAGCCAATTCATACGGCTGATAGTGAAATAATGGATATTCGGGTACATTTACTTCGTGATAATAAATCTTAGGATTTAATAAAGCTAAACGAACGGGTTGACTATAGGTGATAAAATGTACTTCATGATCTCTTTTTGCTAGTTCCAAACCTAGCTCTGTAGCTACAACTCCACTTCCTCCAAAAGTTGGGTAGCATACGATTGCGATTTTCATATGTGAATTATTTGGTGCTTAAAGATACTTCGAATTATTTATACTCAATATAATCTTTCCCTTTTGATTTTATATAATTCAAATAATTTAACACCAGCATCACTTCCTATTAATCCCTAATCGACTCGTATATAACCTGTTGTATGTTTTCTCGAATATTTTCTTTTGACAAACGATTTACACTAGCATCGGGATAGGTGCGATTAGATAAAAACACATAGATCAACTCTTTTTCCGGATCTGCCCAAGTCATCGTTCCAGTGAACCCCGTATGTCCAAAACTCGTTACTGAGGCACACCCACAAGTAGGACCTGGTTTTCCTTCTTGTTGTGGTTTGTCAAATCCTAGTCCTCGTCTATTTCCATTCGAGCAATACACACAAGAATTAAAAACTTCAAACGTTGCTTTAGAAAAGAAATGGTCTTCTCCATATTCTCCTTCGTTCAAATACAACTGCATCATTTTAGCCACATCTAACGCCGTACCAAAAAGTCCCGCATGTCCCGAAACTCCGCCTTGCATAGCAGCTCCCATATCGTGTACATATCCTTGAATGGTTGTATAGCGATAATAGTTGTCTTCTTCGGTTGGTGGAATTTCCTTGGAATCGAATTTACGCAATGGCAAATATGTTAAACGAGTAGCGCCCATCGCATTATAAAACTTTTCTTGAACCACTTGGTCTAATGTACGGTGATACGTTTTCTCAATATATTCTTTGATGGAAATAAACCCCAAATCACTGTATTTATAGTCAGGTTTACTCGCTAATCGACTGTTGGCAATCTCTTCTAACATCACTTTGGTATAATCCTTTTTAAGGAATAAATTTTCACTTACTTGTGTCGGAAAATCAGTCGAATAGTGTGGACGATACAACTGACTAGCTGGATGTGAAGTACTATCTAGGGTGACCTTGTAAAAAGGAATCCAAGCCACTAAACCCGATTGATGAGTCAATACATCTTTTAAGGTGATATTCGCTTTATCTGTATGCTTAAATTCAGGTACTAAATCTCCTAATTTACTGTGCATATTGATTTTTTGTTCATTGTACAATTTCATCACCATAGGAAGCGTTGACAAGATTTTAGTCAACGAAGCCAAATCGTACAAATCTGTATTTTTCACAGGATCTTTTGCTTGATACGTATGATAGCCAAAGGATTTGTTATACACTACTTTACCGTGGCGGGCAACCAGAATTTGAGCTCCAGGCGTCAACTGATTCTCCACGGCGTATTGTGCAATACTGTCAATTTTTTTTAGCACAACAGGGTCTAAACCTTCATTTGCAGGGGTTGAAAATCCCAAGCGGTGGATCGGCTTCGTTTTTATTCCCGTTCCTACATCATATTTACTCGTAATACTAACAGGTAATTCACCTTTTGCTCCCAAAGCGCCAAACATAACTTGAGCTGCTGCTTGTTCTGCAAAAGTATTGTTTTGATACCCCACGATTACCCCTTCTAAATCTTTGATCTCTGCTTCCACTCCTGTTAAGGCATAAGGTTTAGCAAAAGAAACTAAAAGCGTGCGATTAGCTTTGGCTATGTCGCCCAGTATTCTTTTTTCATCCGCAGATAGATTTTGATTTCTCCAAGGATTATCCACTTTGTGATAGCCTACAACAACAAGGGTATACGCAGACAAACGCGTTAAATCTGTACTACTTACAACATCAACCTGAGCAAAATTTCGCATCATATCCAAAAATGGCGTTCCATCATCATCACCTAACTGTACATAGGCAATTTTTTCATGATCTAATTTGCGAATCGGTACTAGCTTATTGCTATTCTTTACTAAGGTAATTGCTTCATTGTACAATTTTGTGTTTAAGTCATCGTACTCCGCAGCATTCAAATCTTCAACAAGATTTGTTCGATCGATCTGTAAAGGCTTATTCAACCCTGCTTTATACTTATACTCCAATATTTTTTTTACCGAAAAAGCCAGTCGACTTTCCGTAATATCCCCTTTTTCATAGGTTTCTTTCAACTTTACTGCGGCCTTTGCTACATCCTCAGAAAACAACAGCAAATCATTTCCTGCTTGAAATGCAGCTAAATCAACTTCTCCAGGTGTTAAGTAAGATGACACGCCTTTCATATTGAGGGCATCAGTAAAAATCAAGCCCTCAAAGCCTAATTCTTCGCGCAACAATTTTGTTACCACATTGTACGACAACGAACTAGGAATAGCATTATTGGGTTCATAAGCAGGTAAATTCAAATGAGCAACCATCACACTAGACAGGCCTTCCTTGAACAATTTCTTATACGGATACAACTCTACGCGATGTAGGCGATCTTTATCTAAGTCAATCAATGGCAATTTGTGGTGTGAGTCTGTAGATGTATCTCCATGTCCTGGAAAGTGTTTCCCCGTTGCAAAGAGCCCTTCTCCCTGATAGCCACGTGTAAAAGCCAAGGCGCGATCTGTCACAATTTCACGTGTTTCCCCATAAGCGCGAACGCCAATAATAGGATTTTCAGGATTAATATTCACATCGACAACAGGACCAAAATTAAATTGAATCCCCAAGCGTTTCGATTGCTTTGCCATGGCTTTTCCAACTTCTTCGATCAACGCTAGGTTTTGAATCGCTCCTAGTGTCATGTTATACGGAAAGCGATAAGTAGAATCCAATCGCATACGCAAGCCCCATTCGCCGTCAATTCCTACTAGTAGAGGTAATTTACTTTGTTTTTGCAGGCGATTCGCAATAGCAGCTTGTCGCTGCGGTCCTCCTTGAAAAAAGATCAGCCCTCCAACCTCATTGGTGTTGACTAAACGTTCAAGTTCTTGAATGTGCTTTTCATCTTTATTCGAATAAGCAGCCACCATGAATAATTGACCAATTCGCTGGTCTAACGACATCGAATTGTAGACACTATCCACCCATTGGCGTTGTTGAATTTCAGGAGAATATAGTTTGTTTTTTATCTGTCCTAAGGACAATAAAGGCAATAACAATACTGTTAGAAGTACTTTTTTCATAGATTTTTTTAGCTTTTTTAAATATAGGAATCCTTTGCAGAAATACCAAGGCGATTTTGTACCTCTTGCAAACTTAACAAATCTACTTTATTTAAAAAAGAAGCCTAGTTAAGTTTACGTTGTAATATCGCTATGATTTTACAAAAAAAATACATTAATTCAGTAAAAAAAACAATAATATCATGAATATTTTCACATAAACAATACCTACAAAAACACAACTTCTTTAGTATCAGTCGTTTTTTGTTATTTTGTGACTATCCACTAGGTTTTACGTCAAGGCACTTGGTCTTTGCTTGAATAGAAGCAAAAAAAAATCATCGTCTGTATTTGACGATGATTCTTTTGTTGTAATCCTGTGGATCACTATACTATCTAAAAAAGCGACTGTGCCAACTTTCTTCAGCTGGTACTTCCCAGTATTCTCTATATTCGCCTAAATCATTTACTAGATTATTAAACACAATAGTTTGAGCAGAAACTGCTTTTGTTTTTACCATTTGTTTAAATTCCACCACGGTTTTAAAAGCGATAAACTCACCAGTTTTATACGTCACATTCATTTTATCCAACAAATCTACACCGTATTTTTGTTCGATATCTTGAATAACGCGTACTGATGCATCGATAGAACATCCAGAAGCAGGATGGATATCTTGATCCACTGCTAGGATAATAAATCGATTGTATTTAATTTCGTATGAAGCGGTTAAGGGAGTTGCATGTGCCACCCATTCTGCTGTAAAACGACTGAGTACTTCGTCTATTTCTTGCACCTCTTCATCGGAAAACTTTCTATTTGACTGATAAATCCAAACTCTTGAATGATCAGGCATTTCTTCAAATGGCTTAAACATAGTTATAAATCTTCTGCATTTGCGATTAATTCGGCCACGTCAAGTACTTTAACTTCGCCTTCTTTTTCTTTAAATTTCACACCATCTGTAAGCATCGTATTACAAAATGGGCATCCTGCAGCGATAATTTCAGCGTTGGTTCCAAGGGCTTCTTCAGTTCGTTCTACGTGAACTTCTTTGGTTCCGTTTTCTGGTTCTTTGAACAATTGTGCTCCACCAGCTCCACAACAGAAGCCGTTAAGCTTAGAACGCTTCATTTCAACTAACTCTGCATCTAATTTCTCGATTAATTGGCGTGGAGCTTCAAACACGTTATTCGCACGTCCTAAATAACAAGGATCGTGAAACGTAATGCGTTTTCCTTTAAAACTTCCTCCTTCAATCGTTAATCGTCCGTCGTCTAAAAGGGATTTTAAAAATTGCGTATGATGCACAACTTCGTATTTTCCTCCTAAACCAGGGTATTCATTTTTCAACGTATTAAAACAATGTGGACAAGCGGTTACAATTTTCTTTACCTCATATCCGTCTAATACTTGAATATTCATCATGGCTTGCATTTGGAAAGCGAATTCATTCCCTGCGCGTTTTGCTGGATCTCCAGTACATCCTTCTTCTGTACCGAGTACTGCAAAAGGCACATTGGCTTTATTCAGCAATTTTACAAATGCCTTCGTTATTTTTTTTGCTCTATCGTCAAAACTACCTGAACAACCAACCCAAAATAAAACCTCCGGTTGTTCTCCTTTTGCCATCATTTCGGCCATTGTAGGCACTACTAAATTTTCTGACATAATTTATTGGTGTCTATTTAAAATCAACAGCTGTTGTCAATTTATTTTGTTAGTTACTTAGTTTTCGTCCTTCCAGTTTAAGCGATCCATTTGGTTATACTGCCAAGGTGCACCGTTGTTTTCGATATTCTGCATCATATTGTTTAATTCAGTCGGTGCAGCACTTTGTTCCATTACAAGGAATCTTCTCATATCCATAATAATAGACAAAGGACTGATATCGATTGGACATTCTTCCACACATGCATTACACGTATTACATGCCCATAATTCTTCAGGCGTAATATAATCGTTCAACAGTGTTTTACCATCATCTACAAACGTACCGTTGTTTGCATCCAATATTTTACTTACGTCTTCCAAACGATCACGTGTTGACATCATGATCTTACGTGGAGATAATTTTTTTCCTGTTGTATTTTGCGGACAAGAAGAGGTACAACGACCACATTCTGTACAAGAATACGCATTCAACAATTGAACCCAGCTCAAATCCATTACATCTTGCGCTCCGAATTTCTCCGGTTCTCCTACTGGTTCAGCGGGTGCTGCAAAAGGATCTGCATTAGGATCCATCATCAAGGCTACTTCTTTTCTTACTGACTCTAAGTTATCAAACTCACCTTGCGGTTCTAAATTCGCATAGTACGTATTAGGGAAAGCTAAGAAAATATGCAAGTGTTTTGAATAGTATAGGTAGTTCATAAACAACATAACCCCTACAATATGTGCCCACCAGCAAAAGCGCTCAATAAAAGCGACCGTTGCAAAATCCATTCCGTTAAAAACAGGAGCGATTAAACTTGATATTGGAAACGATCCAACCGAAACATAATGCGAATAATTATTAAGTTGCAAATAGTAATCGGCCGCATTCATGATCAAAAAGAACAACATCAAAATAGTTTCGATGTAGATAATATTATTAGCATCTCGTTTTGCCCACCCCTCTAATTCAGGTTGGTTTAAACGCTTTAATTTAATGATATTTCTTCTAATCCAAAAAACAACAACGCCAAAAATAACAAGGAATGCCAAGACTTCAAAACTTCCAATGAGTACATCATAGGCAGCACCTAAGAAGCTAAACGCACGGTGGGTACCAAATAATCCATCCACAATAATCTCTAACATTTCCATGTTAATGATTACGAATCCTACATACACAAAAATGTGTAAAATTGCAGGAATTGGACGTTTTACCATTTTGGATTGCCCCAATGCAACGCGAATCATATTGCGCCATCTTTCTTTAGGTCTATCGGTGCGGTCAAGATCTCGACCTAACTTAATGTTGCGAATTAATTTCTTTACATTTCGAATAAAGAAGCCAAATCCCGCGATAAGTAATACTAAAAATAATGCTTGGCCTAAATACTGCATAGTTGTAATAAATTGTTTCTGTAAAGTTGTTAGTTTTTTTGGTTAGATTGGTTCTAAATTTCGATTAATTATTTGTTTTCCTCTTTTTCTTGGTAAGGTGTCGCCTTTTTACCAAATAATGAAAAGTGAACATAACGTTTTGGATTTTCTTTTAAATCACGCATTAGCTCTTCTAATTCTTTTGAAGCTCCCGTTAGGTTTTTATATAATTCTTCGTCTTTTAATAGCTTTCCAACAGAACCATTTCCGTTCTCTATATCAGCTAATAGTTTATCTATATTAGCTGAAGCACTTTGTAAGTTAGCAAATGTTCCGTTAATATCCAATTCGCTTAACTCTTGTGAAAGCCCCACAAAATTCTTACTCATGACATTTAGGTTTGTCATGGTACCATTTAATTGAGGCTCAATGCCGCGCATCAACTTATTTGCACCGGCTAAAGTACCGTTTAATTCAGAAACGCTTGCTTTTAGATCTGCTTGCATTTGCTCATCTAGGATTCCATTCACCGCTACTAACATGGCATTTGCATTAGACAATACTTCGTCCACTTTTGCTTTTAACGGTTCTAACTCTCCTACTAATTTTTCTGTAATATCAAACTGTACAGCTCCTTCCAAGTATTGTCCTGATTCTGCATAGTCGGTGTCACCAAATTTTGGATCAATTGATATTCCCTTTCCACCTAGTAAGCCTGGTGAATAGATTGTAGCCACACTTGACTTGGCAATCTCAATGGGATGTGACATCATTAATTCCACTACAAGTTTCCCTGTTTGGGCATTAATATTGATACGAGAGACCTTCCCTACTACTAAACCGTTGATCGTTACGTTTGAAGAAGTAGTAAGCCCTTCAACATTATCATATTCAACATAATACTTAGTACTATTATCAAAAATATTTCTTCCATCTAAAAAAGAATATCCCCAAATAAATAAAGCAATTGCTCCTAATACTAAAATAGCTGTTTTAATTTCTCTAGATATTTTCAAAACTCTATATTTTTATATAACACGCAAAAATAAACTTTTATTTTTTAAAAAACAGTGTTTATTTCAATGCCTCTTCTACACTGATACTCTTACCATCTTTATAAGCAACAATAAACGAAGAACTATGTCCTTTTGCCTTAGCTTCTTCTAAGCGTTTTTTTGCTTGATTGTAATCCGATGTTTGGGAGTAAAAATACTTATTTACTGAAGTCCCCTTTTCCATCGTCACGTCTGAAAGACCCTTGAAGTTTTTAGGTTTCAATTCTAAAACACGTGAACTCGCTGCAATTTGAACTTTGAAAATCACGCCTTTTGCAGTAGTGGGCGTTGAAGTCGTTTCTGTTTTTGTTTTAGCTTTAGTTTTTGTCGATGTAGACGTAGATGATGTTTTGGTCGATGTTTCAACCAACGTTGTTGAAGCATCTCCACCGTAATAGGCATTTTTATATTCAATAATTCCCTTGGCAATGGATTCCGCCAGCTCTTTTTGTCCTTGTTTAGAAGATAAGTACGCTCCTTCATCTTTATTAGACACAAAACCCAATTCGATTAAAATACTTGGCATAAAAGCACCGTGTAGTACCCAAAAAGGTCCTTGTTTTACTCCTCTATTTTTTCGCTTTAACTCATAGGTAAAGCCATCTTGCACACGACTCGCTAAATCAATACTTTGATGAATGTAATCTTCCTGCATTAATGTAAGTCCAATAATGGATTCTGGGGCACTGGGGTCAAACCCGGCATATTTTGTTTTATAATCGTCCTCCATCATAATTACGGAGTTCTCCTTTTTTGCAACATCAAGATTAGATTTGTTCTTACTCAAACCCATAACATAAGTTTCAGTACCATAAGCTGCATTCCCATCCACTCCATTACAGTGGATCGAAACAAATACGTTTCCTCCTTTGTCGTTTGCAATAACAGATCGTTGTTTTACTTCCACAAAAACATCTTTATCGCGGGTATAGATTACCTCTATATCTTTGTGTTTCTCGAGAATTTTTCCCGTTTCTAAAGCAACAGCTAATACAATGTCTTTCTCCACATTCTTAGAATGATTCGTTCCAGAATCTTTTCCTCCATGGCCAGGATCCAATACCACTTTAAATTTTTTACTTTGCCCTAAGGTAGTAACCGTAAAGCATAGGAAAGAAAAAACTAACAGCAATTGAGCAACTCTATTGTTCATAAAAAAGTCGTTTAGAATTCGTTTAATATAAATTAAATTACATTTTTCAGAAAAAATATATGTAAGTTTGACACGTTAAAAACAACGGGTTTGATTTTACAAAAATAGCACATATTCATAGATTTGCGTACTAATATTTTCAATATCGTCATAGTTTTGTTTATTTTAGGGATGTTTTCATTCCCTAGAGTGAAAGCTCAAGAGTTCAACAAAACAACTACTTCACTGAAAGCCAATAACAAAGACTCCAAACTTTTTGATAGTTTGGCTAAAGATACTATGGTATCCATCCAAGATTCTACGCCTCAAGCGAAACCCTTACAAGACAGTATTCCACCTCCTGTAAAGGGCTATTTAGAAGATATTGTCTTCCGTAAAGCGAAGGACTATAACAAGCTCGATCAGAAGAAAAAGCAAATTACACTATATAACGAAGCGGAATTAAAGTATCAAGATTTTGAATTGACTGCGGGAATTATCGTATTTAACTATGAGCAAAATCAGATTTATGCTGGTCGTATCAAAGACAGCTTAGGCAACCTAAGTCAAGCACCTGTATTCAAACAAGGAGGACAAGTAGTTGAGCCTGACTCTATTGTTTACAACACGAAGTCACAACGCGCCTTAGTATGGCAATCCCGTACCTCACAAGGAGAGTTCAATATTAAATCAGGAATGACCAAAAAGGAAAATGACTCGGTCTATTTCATGGAGGATGTAATCTTTACTACAGCAAAAGATTTAGATGATCCTGAATACTACTTCAAAACGAAAAAGGTAAAATTAGTTCCCAATAAAAAAGTAGTAGTAGGCCCTACAAATATGGTTATTGCTGATGTTCCTACTCCACTAGGTCTTCCTTTCGCCTTCTTCCCTATGTCAGAGAAAGCGGAATCTGGATTTATTATCCCTAGCGTTGGGGAAACCAACCAGCAGGGATATTATTTACAAAACGGGGGATATTACTTTGCCATGGGTGAGAAAGCAGATTTAACCTTACAGGGGGATTACTACACCAATGGTAGCTGGGCGTTGCGCACCAGCAGTAGCTATGCCAAGCGCTACAAATACAATGGTCGCGTATTGATTCGCTACGAAAACAACGTATTTAGCGAACGCGGATTACCTGATTATCAAAAGAATACTATTTATAACATTCAGTGGAACCACGCCCAAGATGCCAAGGCGAATCCAGGTTCGCGTTTCTCTGCATCCGTAAACATGGGTAGTGGTAAGTACTTTAGACAGTCGAATAACTCCTATAACGTTGGTGCCTCGTTAAACAATACGATGAACTCCTCCATCAGTTATTCCAAAACCTTTGAAAGTACACCACAAGTCAATATGTCCCTGTCGGCAACGCATTCTCAATCAACCAACACGGGGCGCGTAAACATGAGTTTACCAACACTACAAGTGAGTGTGGATCGCATGTTCCCTTTTGCACCAAAGGTTGGTTCGAAAAAAGGACTGATCAAAAACTTAAACTTATCCTATAGTGTAAGAGGTGATAACCGTGTGAATATACACGAAGACAACTTCTTCAAACAAGCGATGTTTGATAGTTTAAATACTGGTTTTCAACACTCTATACCTATTACAACTAACTTTAAGTTGTTTAAACACTTCTCCGTTACCGCAGGCGGTAGCTACAATGAAGTTTGGGTATTTAACACCATGAAAAAGCAATACAATCCGGAAACAAACCGCGTAGATGATATCCGCGTGAATGGATTCGATCGCTTCAGTACGTATAATCTTACTACAAATATAGGAACGACCATTTATGGTACGTTTGACTTTGGCAAAGACAGTAAGATTCAAGCCATTCGCCACGTGATGCGTCCAAACGTTGGATACTCCTACACGCCTAGTTTTGAAAAGTACTACGACACCTATGCTATTGATGCAACAGGACAGACTATGCAGGACTATACGCGTTTTCAAGGTGGATTGTTTGGAGCGCCAGGCAAAATGAATTCCAACATGCTTACCATGCAGGTGAACAATACTTTTGAGGCCAAAGTACGAGATGAAGAAGAAAATGAAGGTTTTAGAAAAGTAATGTTATTGAATAACTTAAACTTGTCGACCAGTTATAATATGTCGGCAGACTCGTTAAAATGGGCCCCTATGCGCCTTACAACAGGGACCAACATCCTCAAAGATAAAATGCAAATTAATATAGGGGCTACCTTAGATCCCTATGCCTTAAATAACAACAACCAGCGTATTGATATGTTCAATATCAATAATGGCGGTAGTTTATTCCGTTTAACCAGTGCTAACGTAACGATCAACTGGTCCATGTCAAGCAACGACCCTTTATTTGGAAATACTGAAAAACCAAACCAAAACTCGGTAGATAACGGAGGACGTGGTGATGATTTATTCGGACAAGCAGGAAACTTAGGCGACAATAGGCAAAGTATGTTTGACGACAAGAAAGACCGTCCTTTTGAAGGTTTTTACAATGCTAAATTACCTTGGGATTTAACCTTCGCTTACTCCTTGACCTATAATAACTCCTCGAGGCAAAATGAAATTGCGAGTAACTCGGTCATGATGTCTGGAAATATCGAACTTACCCCTCGCTGGAAAGTTGGATTCTCATCTGGTTATGACTTTGCACAAAAAGGAGTTACGTTTACCCAACTCCGCTTTGAACGAGATCTATTGAGTTGGCGCATGGACTTCACTTGGGTACCTATTGGTACGTATACTAGCTGGGGCTTCTTTATTGGAATCAAGTCATCCATGCTAAGTGATATCAAGTGGGAAAAACGAAAAGCACCAGATAAACGCTATTTTTAATTCTATATCAACATGAAAAAAACAATCATCAATTCCAATCAAGCACCTAAACCCATTGGTCCTTATAATCATTCCGTACTAGTCGGTGATTTGCTTTTTATATCGGGTCAAATCCCCTTTAACCAAGCAACCGAAACGTTAGTTACTACAGGTATTGAAGATGAAGCAAACCAAGTGATGGCGAATTTAAAAGCTATCTTAACAGAGGCGGGAATGACGTTTGAAAATGTGGTTAAATCAACTATATTTTTAACTGATATGAATGATTTCGCCACAGTTAATGAGGTTTATGGAAGCTTTTTCCAAGCAGAAACAGCACCAGCAAGAGAATGCATTCAGGTCGTTAAATTACCGCGCAACGTCAATGTTGAAATTTCCATGATTGCTACAAGATTTTAAATAAAAAACAAGGGGAACCAAAATGGTTCCCCTTGTTTTTTATTTCGTTTACAGTTGACAGTTAATCGGTTGACAGTTTCCTATACCCCATCACTTATAACCCAATAGCGTTTAATAACAATTGTGCACTTGCTTCATTTGTTGCCAAAGGAACATTGTGTACATCACATACGCGGAGTAACATATTGATATCCGGTTCATGCGCGTGTTTTCCCAGGGGATCTTTAAAAAACAAAACCATTTTTGTTTTTCCCTCTGCTACACGAGCCGCAATCTGTGCATCCCCACCAAGTGGTCCTGAAAGCATGCGCTTTACCTCAAACCCCTCTTTCTGTGCCAGTCCACCTGTCGTACCTGTTGCGATCAATTCCACACCTTCTTTAGATAAAATCGCTCTATTCTTTTGAATAAAGATCAGCATTTCATCTTTTTTACCATCATGGGCAATTATTGCTATTTCCATTTTTTTTATTTATGATAGTCTATTAATCCATCCAAAGGTTTTTGAATGATCTTCCCTACTGTTATTCCTTTTTCTTGTAGCACAGCACTAAACTCATCTTGTAAGAAGTAAGCTACAGAACCAACAAAATGTACTGGAACCACACTTGCTTCCGCATGACTTTTAATATAATGCTCCACGAAAAAGACGACCTGTTCTCGAATCATTGCCTGAAAGAAAGGATGGTCTTTATGTTCAATCAAGAACGGTAAAAAGGAAGCCAAATACGCATTGGGATTTTCCTTTTTATAAAAATTGTACTTTACAACATCAGCATCTAAATCATACTTCTGCTTAAACTTTTTTGCCAATTCCACTGGCATATAATTCAAGAATAAAGCCTTAATCATCAAACGACCTAAAGCACTTCCACTGCAATCATCCATTGCCATATAGCCCAAAGACTGTACCTTTTGATGGATCAACTCTCCGTCGTAATACGACACATTAGATCCCGTTCCATTGATACAAACAATTCCTTTTTCACTTTGACCTACCGTAGCATAGACTGCTGCATAGGTATCTTCTTGTATGTGTATCGCTTGACAATTGACGAAATAAGACGTAAAAAAATCGCGTACGGTTGTTTTACTTCGATTTGATCCACAGCCCGATCCATAAAAATACAATTGCTTGATTTTATCCTTGTTTTTAACAATGTCAGGCACTGTATTGACACGGGTGTGAAACTCCTCTAATGTAATAACTTCGGGATTAAGTCCAAGACTTGTCACCGAAGTTACCACTTTATTATCTTGATCAAAAAAGATCCAATCTGCTTTTGTAGAACCGCTATCAACGATTATTTTCATTTTTTTCTTGCTATTACTTTACTGTAGTTAACAATACAGCCATATCTACCATTTTAGCAGCATAACCATATTCATTATCATACCAAGCCACGAATTTATAAAAAGTTTCGTTTAAAGCAATACCTGCTTTTGCATCCACAATACACGTATGAGGATCCGAAGCAAAATCTTGTGATACCACATCGTCTTCGACAAAAGCCATAATTCCTTTTAATTCATTTTCACTCGCTTTTTTGAACACAGCCATTACATCTTCATAAGTTGTTGGTTTGGCAAGTTTTACTGTTAAGTCCACTACAGATACATCTACTGTAGGAACACGCATAGACATTCCTGTAATTTTTCCTTTCAACGCTGGAATTACTTTTCCTACTGCTTTAGCTGCTCCTGTTGAAGCTGGAATAATATTAACCAAAGCCGAACGTCCACCTCTAAAATCTTTTTTAGAAGGCCCGTCAACCGTATATTGTGTTGCTGTAGCTGCGTGAATCGTTGTCATTAACCCCTCAACAATACCAAAGTGATCATTTAATACTTTAGCCAAAGGAGCCAAACAATTCGTTGTACACGAAGCATTAGAAATAATGGTATCCGTTGCTTTTAATTCTTTTTCATTCACTCCCATTACAAACATAGGAGCATCAGGTGATGGAGAAGAAATCAACACTTTTTTCGCTCCTGCGTCCAAGTGTTTTTGGCAACCTGCTAAGTCTTTAAATACCCCTGTACAGTCTGCTACCACATCTACATTCACCTCATCCCATTTCAACAACAAAGGATCGCGTTCTGCCGTTACTCGAATTTCTTTTCCGTTGACAATTAAATGGCCATCCACTACCTCAACTGTACCTTCAAAACGACCGTGAACAGAATCGTACTTAATTAAATACGCCAATTGATCCACTGCCATCAAATCGTTTACTGCAACGATTTCTATATCATTTCTCTTTACTGCTTCTCTTAACATTAGACGTCCAATACGTCCAAATCCATTAATACCAACTCTTGTTTTCATATTTTGCTTTTTTATTTAATTCTTTACTTTAGATTGTAATAATATCAGACACACGCAATAATTCTGCATCGACAGCGGTATGTCCTTTCACAATATTTTCTAGTGGAGTCAAGGCTACTTGATCATTGATCAATCCCACCATGAAGTTTTTCCCTCCTTCTAATAAGGTTTCGACAGCTTTTACACTCAATCGACTGGCTAAAACGCGGTCAAAACACGAGGGAGCACCTCCGCGTTGCATGTGACCTAAAACCGATACACGCACTTCGTATTCTGGTAGATGTTCTTCGACATATTCACCTAATTCAAAAACGTTTTTGCCTAATTTCTCTCCTTCTGCTACAATGACGATACTCGACGATTTTCCAGAGAGTTTGCTCTTTTTCAGCGATTCAAGCAAGCGTTCCAATCCCATATTTTCTTCGGGAATAATGATTTCCTCAGCTCCTGCTCCAATACCTGCATTTAAGGCAATATGACCCGCATCGCGTCCCATTACTTCAACAAAAAACAAACGCTTATGTGAACTTGCGGTATCTCTAATTTTATCCACTGCATCGACAACAGTGTTCAGTGCTGTATCAAATCCAATCGTGTGGCTCGTACCATTAATATCGTTATCGATGGTACCTGGAATTCCCATCACGGGAATATCAAATTCTTTACTCAACATCATGGCTCCAGTAAAACTACCATCTCCACCAATGACAATCAAAGCGTCGATCTGCGCTTGCTTAAGGTTTTCATAGGCTGTTTTACGGCCCTCAGCCGTTCGGAAAGCAGCACTACGCGCTGTTTTTAAAATGGTTCCTCCTTTGTTAATAATATAATTAACATCACGAGGCCCTAACACTTCAAAATCCCCTTCAACCAAACCTTGAAATCCTCTAAACACGCCTACACACATAATATTGTGGTAAGAACAAGTACGCACAATAGCTCTGATTGCAGCATTCATCCCCGGTGCATCACCACCAGAGGTTAAAACCCCTATCTTTCTTATAAGGTTACTCATAATCACTTTTCTTTTTAGTAAATTTAAGGAATACCCTAGACTAAATCAATCGATAAATGCGATTTGTTTACCAAAATGGTATTATATTTTTGTTAAAAATCAATTATTTTTTACTCAAACATCATTTAATCAAACTAACAGATACTAAAAATGTTAATTGATTTCAAAACAAGTAGACTAAAAAACTCTCAAAATAACTGATATACAATATGTTAACATTTTTTAAACGAGCTAACATGCAAAAGAATCAGTTGTGTTCCTATCACAGGTACTGCTGTGGAAGTTACTCCTCTTTCCTTCCATAATATAGACTCAATATAAATTAGACTCAAAATCAAATTAAAAAACAGTAAAACAATAATAATCAATCAATTAAAATAAAAAATCACCTTCTTACACAAATGCGAAAAAAAATTCTACAAATGAAAATTAAAGCTATTTTTGTGGCATGAAAAGAAAGAGAACAGAAAGAATCGTATTCGAAAACGTAGAAGTCCTTGATGCAGGTGCAAAAGGCGTTTCGGTAGCTAAGGCTCCTGATGGGAAAGTTGTTTTTATTCCCCATGTTGTTCCGGGAGATATCGTTGATATTCAAACCGTTAAAAAGAGAAAAGCATATTACGAAGGGATAGCGATAAAAATTCATCATTTTTCTGAGCATCGCATTGAACCTGTGTGCCAACATTTTGGTGCTTGTGGTGGTTGTAAGTGGCAAAATATGTCATATGAGCAACAGTTATTTTACAAAAACCAAGAGGTTCAAAATAACTTAAAGCGAATTGGAAAAATAGAATTACCTGATTTTGAGCCTATTTTAGGTTCTGAAAAAACGCTATTTTACAGAAATAAAATGGAGTTTTCATTCTCCAATGCCCGTTGGTTAACTCCAGAGGAGATTGCTAGTGGAGATGAAATAGGAAAAGAAAATGCGCTAGGGTTTCACATACCAAAAATGTGGGACAAGATCTTAGATATTCAAAAATGTCATTTGCAACAAGATCCATCCAATGCTATCCGCAATGAGATTCGCGAATTTGCCAATGCCAACCAACTATCGTTCTTCAATCCAAGAGAGCAAGAAGGACTATTGCGTACCTTAATGATCCGCACGAGTTCTATTGGAGAAATCATGGTGATGATTCAATTTTTCTATGACAACAAACAAGAAAGAGAATTGCTTCTCGATCATCTAGCGGCAAAATTCCCTGCAATTACTTCACTTCAATATGTAGTGAATGCCAAGGCGAATGACACCATTTACGACCAAGATGTTGTTTTATATAAAGGACGCGACTATATCTTAGAAGAGATGGAAGGGTTGAAATTTAGCATCAATGCCAAATCGTTCTACCAAACCAACTCCGATCAAGCGTACGAGTTGTACAAGATCACGCGTGATTACGCTGAGTTAACGGGGAATGAATTGGTTTTTGACTTGTACACGGGTACGGGAACTATTGCTCAATTCGTTTCTAAAAAGGCGAAAAAAGTAGTAGGTGTTGAAGCAGTTCCAGAGGCGATTGCCGATGCAAAAATCAACGCAGAACGCAATGACATCACCAATTGTGATTTCTTTGTTGGAGACATGAAAAACGTATTCAACGATGAGTTTATTGCCACTCACGGTCATCCAGATGTAATTATCACCGACCCGCCGCGTGATGGTATGCACAAAGACGTGGTTGATATGTTGTTAAAAGTAGCGCCTAAACGCATTGTGTATGTAAGTTGTAACTCTGCTACACAAGCAAGAGATTTAGCTTTACTAGACGCAAAATACAAGGTAACTAAAGTTCGTCCAGTTGATATGTTCCCACAAACCCATCACGTGGAAAATGTGGTTCAATTGGAATTAAAATAATACAAAAAAAACACCAAAAAAAGGAGTATCTCTTGTTGAGATACTCCTTTTTTTTACCCAAGATGGTTCATTCTGCTACATTAATTCCTAAAAAAGAAGGTATTTACAGGATCATTTTCTCGCTATAGCCCACCAAATACATCAACAAAAGAAGTATTTCTTCGCGATGAAGGATATTTTTGAAAGAAGTGCAAAAAACAGGACTATTTTTTGAATGACAAGTTGTACATAATAACTTAAATTTTTAAAAAATGAAAAGACTAGTACTCGGATTTGGGCTTATTGCCTTACTCCTATCCAGCTGTAGCAAAGAAGAACAAGAAGTTGCACCCCAAAACCTTCAACATCCCTATCAATTAACAGAAGATTCCTATCAAGCGAAAATTGTTCAAATGGAAACCCTTTTTCATCAACATGGTTTTGTTAATGATTTAGAAGATCCCTATGATTACAATGACCCCAAAAACAGAAAAGCCATTGAGGAGCTTGATTTAAAGGAACTGAAACTCTTCCTCGAAGAATTTAGTTCAGAAGAAGGACTGAAAAATTTAGATGAAGCAGGAAGTATAGAAAAATCTGAACAATATGCGAGAGAACACAATGCTACAAATACAAAAGGGACTATCGTCTTGTGATAGTCCCTTTTGTATTTAACCTATGCGGTAGCTACTTAAAAATTCGGTTTCAATGTATATTTCTTGTAGAAAGCATCAATGCGTTCCACCACTTCATCTGCCGAATCAACCAATTGGATTAAATCCATATCTTCTGGTGAAATATTGCTGTATTTATCGAGCAATACCTTTTTAATCCACTCCAACATGCCACCCCAGAAATCAGTTCCCACTAAAATAATTGGGAATCTAGCGATTTTCTTTGTTTGGATTAAGGTAATTGCTTCGAATAATTCATCTAGGGTTCCGAAACCACCTGGCATAACAACAAATCCTTGTGAATATTTGACAAACATTACTTTACGCACGAAAAAGTAGTCGAACTGAATGTTTTTATCACTGTCAATATACGGATTAAAGTGCTGCTCAAAAGGCAATTCGATATTCAATCCTACCGACACTCCTTGTCCTAGATGTGCTCCTTTATTACCAGCTTCCATAATTCCAGGTCCTCCCCCAGTAATTACGCCATATCCTGCTTTACTTACTTTAAAAGCAATTTCTTCAGCTAAGGTATAGTATGGATCCTCTTTTTTAGTTCTTGCTGATCCGAAGATAGAAATACAAGGACCAATACGGCCCATTTTTTCATATCCATTAACGAATTCAGACATGATTTTAAAGATTCCCCATGAATCATTTGTCTTTATCTCTGTCCAAGATTTTTGCTTGAATTTTTCTTGGATCTTCTCCTCTTCATTTCCTAAAATTTCTTTCATAATTCAATTATTTTTTAAGCTCTTTTTTCAAAAAGTGAGCCGTATAACTCTTCTTCACTTTACTTATTTCTTCTGGTGTTCCCTTTGCTAGTACTTCACCTCCATTTGCTCCTCCTTCATAACCGATATCAATGATATAATCTGCGAGTTTAATCACATCGAGGTTGTGTTCAATAATCAGCACTGTATTGCCTTTCTCTACCAAAGTATTGATTACCTCCATCAAGACGCGAATATCTTCAAAGTGCAATCCTGTCGTTGGTTCATCCAAGATATAGAACGTATTTCCCGTATCTTTTTTCGATAACTCCGTTGCCAATTTAATGCGTTGTGCTTCTCCTCCTGATAGGGTTGTACTTTGCTGACCTAAGGTAATATACCCCAATCCGACATCGTTAATCGTCTTTAGCTTGCGGTATATTTTCGGTATATTTTCAAAGAATTCTGTTGCATCCGCAACAGTCATTTCCAATACATCCGAAATAGATTTCCCCTTATATCTGATTTCGAGCGTTTCGCGATTGAATCGTTTGCCTTGACAGGTTTCGCACTCAACGTATACATCAGGTAAAAAACCCATCTCGATGGTGCGTACTCCAGAACCTTCACAGGTATCACATCGTCCTCCACTGACATTAAAACTAAAGCGTCCCGGTTTATATCCACGAATAGATGCTTCGGTAGTTTGCGCAAATAGATTTCGAATATCCGAAAATACATCGGTATACGTTGCTGGATTGGACCTTGGCGTACGTCCAATTGGACTTTGATCGATGCCGATTACTTTGTCAATGTGTTCTAATCCACTAATCTTCTTATAGGGTTGTGGTTTTGCCACAGCATGGAAGAAGTGGGTATTCAAGATTGGATAAAGCGTCCCATTGATTAAAGTTGATTTTCCCGATCCTGACACTCCTGTCACACAGGTTAAGGTACCCAAGGGAATTTCGATGGTTACATTCTTTAAATTATTTCCTGTCGCTCCCTCTAATTTGATCTTCTTTCCATTTCCTTTTCTTCGCTCTTTGGGAACGGCAATCTCTAGCTCACCATTCAAATATTGAGCCGTTAAAGTATGTTCTTTCAACAATTCTTTTGGCGTTCCTGTGCTGATGATTTTTCCTCCGCGTTTTCCCGCATAAGGTCCAATATCAATCACAAAATCAGCGCGTTCAATCATATCTTTATCGTGTTCTACAACGAGAACGGAATTCCCAAGATCTCGTAACGACTCCAAAGACTTAATTAAGCGCTCATTATCTCGTTGGTGCAACCCAATACTCGGTTCATCTAAAATATACAATACACCCACCAATTGAGAGCCAATTTGCGTAGCCAAACGAATGCGTTGTGCTTCTCCTCCTGATAGGGTTCTTGAACTTCGGTTTAACGATAAATACGTCAAGCCTACATCTTTCAAAAACGACAATCGCGTATTGATTTCCTTTGTAATTTCTTCCGCAATACTCTTTTGCTTTTCTGAAAGTTTGCTATTGATATCAGCAAACCAAGCAATCAAATGTTCAATATCCATTTGAATGAGTTCTCCAATATTTTTATCTGCAATTCTAAAATACAACGCTTCCTTTCTCAAGCGTGTACCTTGACAAGAAGGACAGTCAATTTCGTCCATGTATTCTTTTGCCCAACGCTTAATTGATGCCGTTTCACTTTCTTCAAACTGATTTTTGATAAAGTTGTTGATTCCCTCAAAATCAATTTTATAGTTCTTTGAGATTCCAGCAACTTTGTGTTCTACGGTAAAACTATCTTGTCCCCCTTGAAGAATCACCTCCATGGCTTCTTTGGGAATATCTTGAATAGCATCTGCTAATTTAAAATTATAGCGTTGTGCAATAATCTCCAATTGCTTGAATATCCAGGTACTTTTTTCAGGACCTAGAGGAGCTAAACCTCCTTTTTTAATGGATACTGTCGCATCGGGAATTACTTTTTTAGGGTTTATTTCATGTATCGTCCCTAGTCCATTACACACTTCACAAGCTCCTTTTGGGGAGTTGAAAGAAAAGTTATTCGGTTCGGGTTTCGCATAGGAAATACCTGAGGTTGGACACATGAGATGACGGCTAAAGAAACGTACGTCTTGTGACTCTTGATCTAAAATAACAATGGTATCATCCCCGTGATACATGGCGGTTTGAATGCTTTCTGCTAAACGCTGAACGGTTTGTTCTTTCGAATCAACAACCAAGCGATCAATCACAATTTCGATATCGTGTGTTTTATATCGATCGGCCTTCATGCCATACTCTAAATCCTTAATTTCGCCATCTAAGCGCACTTTCAAAAACCCTTGTTTGGCAATTTGTTCAAACAACTCGCGGTAGTGTCCTTTTCTAGAACGAACAACAGGAGCCAAAATACTTATTTTTTTTCCGTCAAAATCGTTGAGAATCAATTCTTGAATTTGACTATCGGTATAGCTCACCATTTTTTCTCCGGTATTATAGCTATACGCTTCTCCTGCTCTTGCATAGAGCAAGCGCAAGAAGTCATAAATTTCTGTAATGGTTCCCACAGTAGATCTTGGGCTGCGATTCGTCGTTTTTTGTTCGATTGCAATTACAGGAGATAATCCATCAATTTTATCAACATCTGGGCGTTCTAGACCGCCTAAAAATTGTCTTGCATAGGCAGAAAACGTCTCAATATAACGGCGTTGTCCCTCTGCATATATTGTATCGAAGGCTAAAGACGATTTACCAGAACCCGACAATCCCGTGATTACAACGAGTTTTTCTCGTGGTATACGGATATCAATATTTTTTAGATTGTGAACGCGAGCTCCTAAAACTTCAATATAATCTTCTACTTTAGACATAATTTTGTGCAAAAGAACAAAGATACATATTAATCTCGTTTTATGTAATCTGCAGTTCTAATGTTTTGATTTGATTTAGCATTATTTAACAGCTTTATTCGCTTGATTTTTAATTACACAAAGGCATTCGTTCTACTTTTAAAAATCGTATTTTTATCTCGAAAAAAAAGAATACAATGAGAGGAGCCCTATTATATGAGTTAGGTCAAGTTCCAAAATTTGGCACAATAGACGAACCGACAGTACAAAAAGAAGGACAACATGCTATTCGCGTAACTGCTGCTGCGGTAAAAAACTTAGATAAAGCTCGAACCAGTGGTAAACACTATGCGAGTTATACCGATTTACCGACTGTTGTTGGCAATGATGGCGTTGGTTATTTGGAAGATGGAACCCGAGTATACGGACAAGGAATTACGGGTATGATAGCGGAACACGCAATTATCTCGAGTAACTACACCCCTATCCCCAAGAATTTAGACGATGTCACTGCCGCTGCTTTACCCAATGCTATTTTAGGATCTGCTATGCCTTTGATCATTCGTGCGCGCTTGGAAGCAGGACAAAATGTTTTATTCAATGGAGCAACAGGTGTCACAGGGCAAGTGGGAGTACAAATTGCCAAACACTATGGCGCAAAAGAAATCATTGTAACAGGAAGAAATAAAGCAATACTCGAACAGTTAAAGGCTTTGGGGGCTACCCAGACTCTCGTCCTCACGGAAGACAACGACGCCTTAGAAGAGCAAATCAAAGCCATTCACCAAGCCACTCCCATCGATGTGGTGATTGATTATTTATGGGGTAAACCCTTTCAATCCATCCTCAATGCATTCAAAGGCAACGATATAAACCACCTTACCTCCACCGTAAAAATTGTTACTGCAGGCGACATGGCTGGTAAAGAAATTCAACTGACTTCTGCTATTCTGAGAAGTACGGATATTCAGTTGATGGGTTCTGGATTTGGCAGTTTAACAAAAGAAGAACTCATCGTATTTAACAAAGTTATTTTACCCGAAATGTTTTTACTCGCTGCTCGAGGTAAATTGCATATTCAAACAGAAGCACATCCTTTAGAAGTAATTGAACAGGTGTGGAATAAAACCTTAGATCCTGGCACGCGTTTAGTCATTACCCTATAAGTTTGCAGGATAACCAACTTGCTGTACTAGCATGTAGTAAAAACGCACTACTTTTGTCTGCTCATTTTTTTTGACTGCTAATCCAATAACACAATGAAAATCTTTTTAGAGAATTACTTTCAATTAAGTAAAAACAAAACGACCATTCGAAAGGAAATGATGGCTGGGGTGATCACATTCTTAACGATGTCTTATATTTTAGTGGTCAATCCCAATATTCTAGCCGATGCAGGAATGGACAAACAAGCCGTTTTTATGGCTACGGCCCTGGCAACAGTTTGCGCTACTCTATTGATGGGATTTATGGCAAAATTGCCCATTGCTCAAGCACCAGGCATGGGATTAAATAGCTTTTTCGCCTATACTGTTGTATTGACGATGGGCTATAGTTGGGAATTTGCTTTGACAGGTGTATTTTTAGCGGGTTTAATTTTTCTTGTTTTGACCCTATTTAACATTAGAGAACTAATTGTCAACAACATACCCAAAGTATTAAAAGAAGCGATTCCCGTAGGTATTGGCTTATTCATTACCTTGATCGGATTAAAAAGTGCAGGCCTTGTCGTTAGTAATCCCAATACGCTAGTCACCCTAGGTGATTTTAGTCAGCACAGCGTGTGGATTGCACTTGCGGGGCTGTTGGTAACAGGAATCCTATTGATTAAGAATATCAATGGCGCTATTTTAATTGGAATTATTGTGGCCACAGTATTTGGTTTTATCTTGGGAGACGTACAACTTCCTTCGCATTTAATTACCGCCCCACCTTCTATGGCACCGACATTTGGCAAAGCCTTGTCTTTCCTATTTTCACCAGAAACAGCAAGCAGCGTTTTTTCTATTGACATGGTTATTGTTGTATTTACCTTTCTCTTTGTCAATTTATTTGATACCATTGGCACCTTGATTGGCGTAGTTTCTAAAACGGGAATTGCAGATAAGCAGGGGAATTTTCCTCAGATGAAGAAAGCGCTCTTAACGGATGCTTTGGGTACAACTTTTGGTGCTATACTGGGAACAAGTTCAGTAACCTCTTATGTAGAAAGTGCTTCTGGAGTAGCTTCTGGTGGACGTACGGGATTAACTGCGGTAAGTGTCGCTTGTATGTTTGCCTTATCCATTTTTTTAGCTCCTTTATTCTTAGTAATTCCTGCTGCTGCTACCGCCCCTGCCTTAGTAATCGTGGGATTATTTATGATCAGTTCTGTCGTGAACATTGACTTTACTGATTTTTCAGAAGCCTTACCGGCTTTTATTACCATTGTCTTTATGCCGTTTACCTACAGTATTGCAGAAGGCATCGTATTTGGTATGCTTAGTTTTACTCTTTTTAAAGTTGGAACACAAAAATACAAAGATGTTAGTCCAACGCTATATATTTTATCCTTGCTATTTCTAATCAAAATTGTCTTGGATGCCCTATAAAAAATAGCCCTAAACATCTTGCGGTTTAGGGCTATTTTTTACTTCTTTATTTTCTCAGCTACAAGCTGGGCTAAATTTGATTTTTTATCTGTTTCGGAAAGACTTTCATATACTGCAGTTAGTTGCGTTACATCATCTCCACTGGTATAATACAAATAGTAGAGCGATGTTAATGCCGTTTTGTGTTGTGCTAGAAAATTATCGATAAAGATAGCTTGATCTTCTTGAAGCTTTTTATACGTACTCAATATTTGATTAATCTTTTCTTCATCCTTGTTTTGCAAGGCTTCCATATACGTACTTTGTTGTTGTCCTTGATAGCTTAACAAATTGTACTTATATAGACTTAAATTGCGCTCAAATTCACTTAACTCCTCATTGTTTTGTGTTCCTTTTAAAGCAAAGGAGGTGAAGTTTTCCTGGTTGATGTTTACTTCTATTTTTCCACTTTCAATAAACAAGGGAATTCTTCCTTTTTGATTTTGAAAGGATAAGTACCCTAAAGTAGGTTGATCAATTTTGCCTTCAAATCGGAATACATTGTCTTTTACGAGCATAGAATCTAGCTTTATCCCTTCTACCTCTTGCGTAACGCCTACTTGATTCAAATACACCCACGTTTCGTCGGGCACATTGGCCAAAGCTCCTTCAATTTCAAAAGCCGTATTGGTATGGCAAGCGGTGAACATCAGGGCTATTCCAAACAACAACCCATATTGATATCTTTTCATTGTATTTTTTTTAATGTATTAAATTTACCTTATTTCGCGGGTACTACAAGGATAAAAACGAAACAAATAGCATGATCCATCCTGCAACCAAGGATAAACCACCAATTGGCGTAATAGGACCTAATATTTTTATTTTCTTGCCAAACGTAGCACTTAACACAAGTCCATAGATACTAAAAGAAAATAGAATGACACCGATTATAATTAGATTAGCTGCGTAATACGTGTGATCTGTTTGTGGTAAAATGCCGATGAGGATCAATAGAATTGCGTGATACATTTGGTATTTTACTCCTGTTTCAAAACTTTCTAATCGCTCTGTATCCATGTGTTTTTTTAGTGCATGCGCACCGAAAGCACCGAAGATAATGGCTAGTGCTCCAAAAACACTTCCAGCGAGTAAGGGCGTTGTATTGATCATATTTATTGTATTTAGTTATTCTTTTTAATTCAGGGTTAATTGGCCTAAAATTTCTTCTGACATAAAAGGACCACCAGGATAACGAGCCGTATAATCGAGATTGAGCCATATTTGTCCGCGCTCATCCACGTGATAATGTACTTCTTTCCCCTTACTTTCTTCTTTAAACAATACCTCTTTAATCAGAAAGATCACTTTCTCTAGGTGAGCTGTATTTTCGATTAACATCTCAGGATACATATGTTCTTTAGTGTGGATTAAGCGGGGTGTTCCACCAATAGAGCGAATCAAAGCCGCCATTAAGATCGAATAGTCATCACAATCACCAGAAAAATGCATCAACGACTCAGAAGCTGTGGCGATATACTCCCTGCCTTTGGGGTCATTGACGTAGTTCCAACGCGTTCGCACTTCTTTAAAAATTGCTAAACACTGTATAATTTGTCGATATTCACCATACCCTTGTACTTTGGAGAAATTTTTAGTTGTCGCTAACAAGGCAAAATTCCTCACCTTTGGATTATCATATTCAATTGCTTTAATAACTTTTGATTTATTGGGGAAGGGCAATAATTTTGAAATAATTAAATCTTGTGGATTTTGTGTACTTGCCATCGCATAAATCATCACGCGATAGTCTTCAAAAATAGATTCTAAATCGTAATCTTCATGTGAAGTTCCAATAAAAAAGATGGCTAAATACGCAATAATACAAATAAAAAGTATCGTTTTCAGCTTGGTTAAAATAAACTGAAATAGAGCCAAAATAATCAATCCCAACAAAATACGATCCAGCTGATAAGGCCATTCGGGATCAATAATATTTTGATGGACAATAATAAATACGGGAATGGTAAGTAGTACGTTTAATATAAAAATAATGATATTGTCCCATGGAGAAGGAATTCTCAGGTACTCATACCATTTTTTCTTCTTTTTTACAATTTGTACTTCTTGGTTATTCATCTAGTTTTCAGCAAAAAAAATTACAGCTTGACTTCTTCGTATTTTTTTGGATTATCAATTAACTGGAGGTCCATTAATTGTTGTTGTATTTTATTGTAATTAGCGGCAGCTAGTTGTTTCTGCGACCAACGCGTCAAGGTTAACCAACGCTGAATATCTTCAATTTTCTGATCATAGCGTTCAGCTAGTGTACGATCAATACTAGGAATCCATTTAAATTCTTCTGTTGTTGCGTTGATGATCTCGAGGATATGCTCAACAACGGTCCTGTTTTTTGCGACAAAATCCTGATTACCTACTAGTAAAAATGAGGGCCAAGGCGTTGGACATTCTCCGATTCTTCTAAAAATATGTTGATCGACCAAGGGCTGTGTCATAAAGCGTTCCCACATAAAGTAATCCGCTTCTTTATTTTGTAAGGCTAAAACCGCCTTGTCTAGAGTATCTACAACAACAAACTCCAACTCCTCAATATTCCAATTCATTTGCTTGGCGTGTACAATAGCCATCAGATGAGAACCCGACCCCAATCGACTGATTGCAATGCGTTTATGAGCTAAATCATCCACCGTTTGAAAAGGTGCATCTGCTGCTACGTGAATGCCCCACAACAAAGGAGAGGCCACATATTCTTGTATGATAGTAGTAGGATTACCAGCTGTAATATCTTTGATAATTCCCTCTGATAAAATGATCGCTAGGTCTGTTTCATTCTGGCGTAACATCTGACACATTTTACCTGTTCCTTCGGGGACATCTTCCCATTGCAAATCGATTCCAGCTTCATCAAATTCTCCATTTTCAATGCACAAATGCCAAGGTAAATTAAAGTGTTCGGGTACTCCTACAATTCTAACTGCTTTCATTTTTATAAGTTCTATTCATTTTACTGCTAAGATAATAAAAAGTATGTTCAATGATTCGTAAAATGGTATTAACAAAAAAAAATCTCTACAAGTTTTGTAGAGATTTTAAGGGTTATGGTTTCATAGAACCCGTTTGTTTTAGACGTGTATGAAATTTAAACGCTTCTTCCAAAATATGAGGGGTATGTCCGCCTATTTCTTTGGCTCGTTCAAAGTAATCTTTCAACTCTTCTTTATACTCAGGATGCACACAATTTTCGATAATTACCTCTGCGCGTTCGCGTGGAGATAGTCCGCGTAAATCGGCTAATCCTTGATCCGTCACGAGGATATCTACATCGTGTTCCGTGTGATCCACATGAGATACCATCGGTAAGACATGTGAAATTTTATTTTCTTTAGAAGCGGCTTGGGTCACGAAGATACTCAGGTATGCATTTCGTGCAAAATCTCCAGATCCTCCGATACCGTTCATCATTTTGTTTCCTCCGATATGCGTAGAATTGACATTTCCATAAATATCAAATTCAATCGCTGTATTAATAGCAATAATACCCAATCGACGAATCACCTCGGGTGCGTTACTGATATTTTGTGGACGCAAAACCAGCTTGTCTTTATACTGATCAAAATTATTGATTATTTTCTCATAACACGCTTCTGTTACCGTAATGGATGATCCTGAAGCAAAAGTCATTTTGCCTGAGTCGATCAAATCAAAGGTACTATCCTGAAGCACTTCCGAATACATGGTTAAGTCTTTGAAAGGTCCATCAATAAACCCAGTCAATACAGCGTTTGCTACTTTTCCGATTCCCGCTTGCAAAGGCAAGAGTGCTTCCGTTAGATTACCCTTTTTCACCTCTGCTTCGAAGAAATTCAATAAGTGTGTGGATATTGCTGTTGTTTTTACATCTGGTTCAGGTAAAATGGCTGGTGTATCTTCGATACTAGAGAACACCACCCCGACCACGCGATCTGGATCTAAGCGAATAAACGACTCTCCAATACGGTCTTTGACGGTGTGAATAGGGATAATCTCTCTTCGCGGTTGCTTGATTGGAATACAGTTATCGTGAATTCCCTCTACGCTCAAAGGAATAGCCGTATTTATCTCAATGATAATCTTTTTGGCTACACTGGCAAAATACGCAGAGTTACCAATCGAAGTTGTTGGAATAATAAACCCCTCCTCCGTAATATAGGTAGCCTCAATAATCGCTACTTCGACTTGTGGAATATGTTTTTCTTGTAATTGTTCGATTGTTTCACTCAAGTGTTGGTCAATATATTTGACTTGTCCACTGTTAATCGCATGTCTTAGGTCCGAATCCGCTTGGAAGGGCATTCTGCGGATCAACGCATTATTTTTTGCCAAATCGGCATCTGTTGTTTGTCCTAAAGAAGCTCCTGTAATTAGGGTAATCGCTACTTTTTCATTGGCTGCTCGTTGAGCAAAAGCAGGTAAAACGGATTTACTATCTCCTGCTTTGGTAAATCCACTAGCTCCTACAATGGCTTTATCGTGAATTAGTAAGGCTGCTTCTTCTGCAGATAGAATTCGATCTCTATAAGGAGCGAATTTGATTCTGTCCAAATTAGAATCTTCTGTTGTCATTTCTCATTTGTTTAATTAGCTGCTTAAAAATAGGACTTTTTTATTAATATTTGATATGTATAGAATCACATCTCCGTATTTATACGATAATCCATTATAATTATCATAAAATATTTGATTCAACCCCGTTATTTTAAGACTATAAAATGAAAAACACATTTTAACCTTAGTATTCTTCCTAAAAACTAAAAGTCTGACTTTACTATTTTTTAGGATTGCTATTTTTTGTCTGTTTTTCCTCCTCAATCTATCTAAAAACAGAAAAAAACACCAACTGATATTCTTTTTTTTAACATTTTTTCTTCTCCTCAAACCAGTTCATCTAGGCGGTGTATTTCGTCAACGAATTCCCTATCCAGTTATCCACTCATTAAGGGCAAAAAAAAACAGCAGTAGGGCTCTACTGCTGTTTTTAGTATCAGATAAAAATGACTCGTATAATACGTTCATTTTTTATTTCAATAATTCTTCTACTTTTTGGTACAATTCTTCTCCGTATAAATTAACTGCTAAGATTTGTCCTTTTTCGTCGATTAGGTAATTTGCAGGAATTGCTCGTACGCCATATTCAGCAGCAATTTCATCATTCCAGAACTGTAGGTTTGAAACTTGTCCCCAAACTAATCCGTCTTTCTCGATCGCTTGTACCCATTTTTCTTTTTCTTTATCTAAAGAAACACCAATAATATCCAATCCTTTGTCTTTGAATCCGTTGTATAATTTTACAACATTTGGATTTTCTACGCGACAAGGTCCACACCAAGAAGCCCAGAAATCAATTAAAACTAATTTTTTTCCTTTTTTAAACTCCTCCAAAGACAATTCTTTATCGTCTGGTGTTTTACTTGTGAAGTTTGGAGCGATGTCCCCTACTTTCAATGCTGCAGCTTCTTCTGATAAGCCCATCATTTTAAGTATTGAATCTACTTTTTTCCCTACTTTTGACTCTTTCAATTCAGCAGAATACTTGTCAAATTCCTTCGCGAAATCTATCTCGTCATCTTGTGAAGACATCATTTGTTGAGAAAGCAATAACAATCCGAAAGCTGTATTGGTATGATCTGTCAAATATTTTTTGTACACGTCATTGATGCTCTCCACATACCCCATGTATTCTTTTTGCAAAGCTTCCATTGCAGCGCGGTCTGCCTCTTCTGTTGATTGACTTAATTGCATCAATTTCATTTGATTCTCATCAATAAACGATCTAAGTTTGATCACTGTTGGTTTCACCTCTTGTTGTAGTTTTTGTAGCTTCACGTTATTCTCGCTTCCGCCTAAAACTGTTTCTGTAGGTTCGTCTTTTGTATATGAAATGGTAATATGTCCAGGCTCTCCAATGAAAAACACATTCGTCTGCATATCACCTCCTAATACCATATAGGCCTCTTCTAACTCAGTAAAAGGGTTTTCAACAACTAATTTATTTCCTTTTACAGTTCCCGTATAAACAACAGTTGGAGATGGATTACCCAATTCTGAAGTCATGATTTCTACTTTTGTATCGTCAGCGACATCTTTGGTAGTAATCTCAATTGTATTATTTTGCTTACAAGAAAACATGGTTAATGCAAGCAAAACAACTGCTAATTTCTTCATAGTAATGATTTATAATTTTACGTTCTCGTAAAAGTATTAATAAAATCATTATATCAAAAAGAAGTGGCGTTAATAAATTCGTTAATATTCCGTCTGAATCAGGATTAGTTGACTATTCGATCTTTATTTCGATAAAATAGTGAATCTGTTAACTAAGCCAAAGCTTAAAGTCATTCACTTTTTCTCTACTTACGATTAATTCTTCCTCAAAATCGACTTGTAAGCTCAATTTTAATCGCGAATTAGTATACGCGATAATTTCTTTAATAGCGTCTACGGCAACGATGTGTTTTCGGCTAATACGGAAGAACTGTTCGGCTTCAATTGTCTTTTCCACCTCATCCAGTGAATTATCTAAGATATATTCTCGGCCTTCTTTGGTTTTGAGGTAGGTTAATTTATTTGCACTAAAGAAACAAGCAACTTCGCCCACGGGAATAATCTTCAATTGGGTGCCTATTTTAATTAAAAATCGCTCTTTATTTTCCTTAGGTGTAGTGGACAAAAAGGATTTAAACAAGTTCAGCTGTTCTGTAAAAGCAAAAAACGAAGCGCGTTGTTCATTGAATTTGTCGATGGCACCTTTTAAGTCTGCATCGCCAATAGGCTTGAGTAGGTAATCAATACTATTGAGTTTAAATGCTCGTAAGGCGTAGGCGTCGTAAGCGGTTGTAAAAATAATTGCGCTTTTTACTTCCACCTGATCAAATATTTCGAAAGACAATCCATCGGAAAGTTGAATATCTAAAAAGATTAAATCGGGTTCTTCATTATGTTGAAACCAATGAACAGCATCCTCCACACTGGTTAGCATTTCTAAGACATCATATCCTAATTTCTCAATTTTTCGTTCCAACAAACGAGCGGCTGGTTTTTCATCCTCAACAATGACTATTCGAAGTGGTTTCATCTTTTAATTTCAATTGATATTCATACGTTTTTTTCAAGCGTTCAAACTCCTTACGCTCTAAATAATCTTGCCATTTGGACAAAAAGGGTAAAGATTCTGCATAATACACACTAAGCTGTAGTAAAAGGAGAAACAACCAGAACAAAGATAATTCATAAAACATTCGGATCGAACTATTATATCCGTCAATTTCGACCCCAATACGCACGCCTTGTAAGCCGCCAAATTGCTTATAGATCAATGAACTAGTAAAGATTCCCCACAAAACCCCTTGTGCAATTAATCCACGTAAGGTACTGATTCGATTCTTCTTATAGGCTATATACTTTCTTTCTACTTCTTTGGTATAAAACTTCATAGCCCTTATTTCCAGTTACTACTTCGCTTGTTCTGTTGGTCCATGTATTCGCGAATCTTGCGATCTTCCCAATCTTTGCCTAAGAAAAAGTGGTAGTTATAGGTCTTCATCCAATCAGCCACCAATCCAATTCCCCAAGAAAATACGACGATCAAACTCCACATAAATCTAGCGTCTGTCATCATATTTAAAACAATCAAAAAAGTATTCACCATAATATACAGGGTTAGGTGGGCGTAGAATTTTTTTATTTTCTCCACGTTTTTTTTCGCTTCAATTAGAATCTCTTGCTCATTTTCTTGTACATCAATAATTCTCATAGGTTCAAAAATTTTAGTTAATATCGGTATATGTACGATAAAGGTTGTTTCAGTTTGGTTTACTCTTATAGGCTTGGCAGTTAATAAGGCATAGCGATCAGCAATATTAGTCAGTCCAATTCCCTTTCGATCTTCGTTTACTTGGCGTAAGTTTAGATTATTCTCTACCACCAAGTAGCCATTTTCTTGCCTGATTACGATATGCAGGGGTTTATTCGCTGTTGCCTTATTGTGTTTGATGACGTTTTCCAACAACAGTTGCAAAGACAAGGGAACAACTTTTGCTCCTTCCTGTTTAATATCATGATCGATATCAAAGGTCAAACTATCCTCAAAGCGCATCTGAAGTAATTCGATATACGTTCTAGCAAAATCTAGTTCTTCTTCTAAAGGGACTAGCTCTTTATTCTTTTGATCTAAGATATAGCGATAGGTTTTGGATAATCCACTAGTGAACTCTTGTGCTTTATCCGGATTTTCTTCGATTAAGGCATTGAGTACATTTAAACTATTAAACAAAAAATGGGGATCTAATTGATTTTTCAAACTTTCGAACTGCGCTGATACACTTCCTGTGATCACCTTTTGTTCGTCAATACTCATTTTTTTATCTAAAGAAGTAAAATAGGTATAGTAGTAGATATACACTAAGATACTAAAAAAAAAAGCTGTACTAAAAACCGAGCTAAAACTACTGGAGTCCATAAAGTAATAGAAGGTTTTATTTCCGATGATGTGTACGTCAAAAATCTTCAACCCCAAACTAACAAACCAAATAAAGCCAAAGTTAATAGCTGTGACAATAGCCGTAACTTTGTGTACACTATTTTCTTTTCCATCGAGTGTTTGGGCTAATTTCTTCCAATAGTTTTCCTTCCAATATTGGTTCACTAGCACAATGATCCCAACGAAGGAAACCAAATAGCCTAGAAATAGTGATAAATCCATAAAACGCAGCTTTAACACATTTGTAAATAGGATAAATACAATAAAGGCTAGAAGTACTAATTTGAAGTAATTATTTCTCATGTTGTTTTGTAAATGATTTTACCTCTGGGGTTGTATTGCTCTTTTCTTGTTTTTCTTGCGGGGTCCATGTTGTTGTTTCTTCCTTACTATACGAAGTATTTGCCGCTGAGACAGGAATCAATTGCAGGACCAATTGCATAAGCGTTATAATGATCAAAAATATAAATTTCATATCTACTTCCTTTGATTTACATGACAAATATGATAGGATAAATTAACGTAAAAAAATAATAGTCGATGAACTGTCATTTTAGTGCGATGAATTGTAAAAGGAGGTAATCTTTTGATTTCCAACCTTGAAAAATTAGAACCTTCACTCCAAAATAAAAAGACCTCATTTATAAGAAAAGAGTTAATAATAATTTTAAATTTGCAATTCTAATCGGTTTAAAAAATTATGGTTTATAAATTCAGAGTTATCCTTGATACTGAGGAAGATATTTTTCGCGACATTGCTATATTAGAAGACGATACCTTAGAAGATTTACACAATGCTATTGTTAATGCCTTTGGTTTTGACGGTATGGAAGCGGCTTCATTTTACGCTTGCGACGATAGTTGGGCACAACAAGAGGAAGAGATCTCTCTTTTTGACATGAGTGATGATCCAGCAGGTGGAAGAACAATGGGATCAACTACCATTGGTTCGGTATTAGACGAAGATCAAACGAAAATTATTTACGTGTATGACTTTCTTAATATGTGGACATTCTTTGTTGAATTAGCTGCTATTGAAGAGGAAGAACCAGGAACAGCATACCCTGAGTTGCTGTTTTCTCATGGGATTTTACCTGATCATATACCAACCAAGTCTTTTACTTCTGATCCAGTATCTAACGACGATATTTACGGCGATTTTGACGATGATTATGATGAGGAAGATTATGATATGTTTGAAGGCGATGATAGCTTTACAGACTATGGCGAGGATAATTACTAGACTTTTTAATTATAAAAATAACAGATCTATAAACGGTCTACTACATACTTAAATAAATTATGATCAACCTTTTTAATGCACACGTAGAAACTTTATCGATTCATAGAGTTGGAAATAAAAGTAGAAATGAGGCTATCTTTTTATCGGAAGAACCCTACACGTTAAACGATGAAATAGCTCCTTTATTAAAAGAATATTTCTTCAAGCCTTTCCGTGAGAAAGAAGAAAATTACTTTCAATTCGTACACGATGTTGATTTGGAGTTCAACGATATGTTTAATTATGCAGCAGAGTTGTTTAATGCGCCTTCTTCTGATAAAGCTCATGAGATCTCACAAAAAATAACCAAACACCTATTTGAGCAATCAAACCATCCACACATTAAAAATGGAGAAGTATATGTTACTTACCTAACCAATACGTCTATCGACAACAATGTAGTAGATGCGATTGGAATTTTCAAAAGTGAGATTAAATCTGACTTCTTGCAATTTCAAGAAAACGGATCGAATTTAGAAATGATCTTACAGCAAGGGATTAACTTAAACAAGTTAGACAAAGGGTGTATTATCTTCAACTACAAAAAAGAAGAAGGGTATAAAATTCTTACAATTGACAGCAACCGCTATGATGCTCGTTATTGGTTAGAGCACTTCTTATGTGTAGATATCTTCCAAGATGAGGCCTTCATGACCAAAAAATATTTAAAGTTCTGCCAAGACTTTGCAAAGGATGTAGTTTTACCTGCGGAGGATAAAAAAGAAGAGGTTATGTTTATGAATCGCTCTGTCAACTACTTTGCTAAAAACGACGAATTTGAAGAGAGCAATTTCTTAAACGAAGTCATTGACAATCCTGATTTAATTTCGGAGTTCAAAAACTACAAGGTAGACAAAGGAGAGAAATACAGCATTGAAGATACGACGTCTTTCCCTATTGCAAATAATGCCGTTTCTGATGCGCGTAAAAAAATTAAGAACGTGATTAATTTAGATACGAATATTCAGATTAAGCTTGACTTCATCAATCCAGAAAGCGCAGATAAATTTGTAGAAAAAGGATGGGATGAAGAAAAACAAATGTACTACTACTTAGTGTACTTTAACAAAGAACAAAAATCCTAAAAACATAAGCATAAAAAAAACCGAGAATTAAATTCTCGGTTTTTTTTATGCTTTATTTTACGATGATCTTCTCTGAAATTTTTCTTTCCTTACTCTCGTATCTCACGATGTAATTTCCTGTTTTCAATTGAGGAACATAAACTTTATTTTCTCCTTTTTCAACTGGAAAATCTGGCGTTACTTTTTGTCCTGCCATATTGTAAAAAGCAACAGCACCGTTCTCATCTTTAATTAAGATCGTTAATTCTCCATTCGATATAGGGTTAGGATACATACTAAACACCTCGTTCGTTAGTTCGAAATCTTCCAATCCCATATTTTCTCTTGGTGTTTCAATCAGTCCTACCCCATACCAAGCATCGTATACCGTAAAATACTCCTCTGAGTTTTCACCGAATAAATCTTCTGCTGCACTTAACGTTCCTTCTACGGCGTCTACATATTGCGAATTACTTCCCAATTGTGTCATTAAGGTATGATACGCTATTTTTTCTGCTCTTTGCATGCCAATTCCCGATACAATATACTCTTTTGCGGGAGTTACTTCTTCGTTGTCTCTATTAAAAATAGGATCTGTCATTCCACTTCCTCCTTCACTTACGAGGTAAAACCAATAGTTGAGTACGCCACTATTTGTGTGTACGCCTCCATTATCCTGGTGTAAGTTTGTTGTATTCGCCCAGTATTCTCCTCGATATGTATTGGGTTGTCTATAATAGGTACGTCCTTCTTTTGGATTTTTCATACTCCTCATGAAAGGGTTGGCTGGATCTTTCAGTATTCCCATTCCCATATACCAATCAGCATCATCTACCGTATAGTGTTCAATCGCAGTACCAAAAATATCGGCAAAACCTTCATTCAAAGCACCTGATTCTCCTGCATAGCGCAAGCCACCTCTTCCATTATTATCTATTACTAAGTGTGTAAACTCGTGTCCAGTAACATCTAAAGCTGTCAGCGGATTATAGGCATTTGATCCTCTACCAAAAACAAGCGTATTAAATGGAGGTCCCATCGCTACCGCATTATTTGGAAATCCAGATTCATCCCCATCCATTGCAACTGGATTATAAAAAGCTCTGATTACACCTTTTAACGTATCATCCCCCGTATAATTATCATAGCTCGTTCTATTGTGTACTTCTTTATAGTAATCATAGGTTCTTGCTAATCCCCAATGTACATCATTGGATGGATGATCGTTAACGTTTGGCGAATCATATGTATATACCGTTCCGCCTCTTCTATCATATACTTCCCATGCGTTTTGTAGGGCAGTTCCGTCAAAAGTCTTTAGCTTTCGTTCCTGATCAACTAATTGATATTTCCCGCCACGCTCTGTCATACCCAAAGGTAAATTATCGCGATAGAATCCATTTCCCGTTCCTGTAACATTGACATGCGAGATTAAAGATACTTCTGAAATAACTTCCCCTTTTTCGACATCAATAAAAACATTTTTACTCAGCATTCTAGCATTGGAATAATCATCCACGCGTACTTTATGTGCCAAAACAAATAATCCATCTTTATCTGAACGGGCAAATACCGTTTCCACAGGAAAATCTGCTACCTTATTTGCCACCAACACCTTACTCGCCTTGAAAGCAATACTAACTGCTTTTTCTTGCGAAATAACGGGTTTTTTGTTTACATTATTGCGTAGACTATATGGGCTTTTTTTATTTTCAATGTTGATGATTGTCCCGTTAACTGATGTTACTCTACCTTTTTTATCCGCGTGAACAATAAACATTTGCCCTTCTACAAGATACTGTCCTACAAAGTGTTGATAGGTATTGTGTGTTTTTCCAAAACTATCCACATAACTATCAATCAGTTGAAAGCGATTCGTTTCATTAAAACCAAAGAATGTATTCGCTTTTGCTAAAAATTCTTGTTCTGTTATAGCGGTTTTCTTATCCATTCGGATAACAAATGAACCGTAATCATTCAGTGGTTTATAGGTTGGCAACTGCGCAGTATACACTTCTAAAGTAGTTGCAACACGAGTATCAACAGCTGCAACAGTGCTATGTCCTACAAGTAGAAACGAAGCTAATGCTACATAAAATGTAGGGACATATACGTATTTTTGTTTCATGGGCGTTTTTTGTCTATTAAATTAATATTATCAATTTCGAAATATAGCAAAATTTATCCGATAAATATTTAACAAAACATTTAATACCAATATTTAACAATCTTTTACAATAACTAATCCCAATACCCCTACTAACACTTATTTAATTCAATCTTACATTTCAAAAACCTAGAAAACAAAAATAGAACAGTGACCGCCTTAACGTTTCCTTTCGTTATTTCACCAAAATTTTAGCAGAAATCTTTCTTTCTTTGCTTTCATACCTCACCATATAAGTACCTGCACCTAGGTGAGGAATAGCTACTTTGTTCTCCCCTCTTTCCACGGTGAAGTTCGGCGTTACCTGTTGTCCAGCCATATTGTAAAAAACTACCGTTCCTTTGTCGTCTTTGATCAAAACCGTTAATTCACCATTGGATACTGGGTTGGGATACATACGAAAGACATCTTCAGTTAGCTCAAAATCTTCGATTCCCATATTTTCTCTTGGCGTTTCAAGTAGACCGACGGCATACCACGCATCGTAAACGGAAAAGTATTCTTCTGATTCTTCCCCGTACAATTCTGCTGCGGCTGTTAATGAACCATGCACAGCATCTACATATTGCGAATTACTTCCCAATTGTGTCATTAAGGTATGATAGGCAATTTTTTCTGCCTTTTGGATGCCAATTCCAGAAACGATATATTCTTTTGCTGGTGTTATCTCTATGTTTTGTTGATTTCTTATGGGATCTGTCATTCCACTACCTCCTTCACTAACCAAATAGTACCAATAATTCATTACCCCGCTATTTACGTGAACTCCTCCGTTGTCCCAAGCTCCAAGTTGAGTATTGGCCCAATTTTGTCCTTTATAGGTATTTGGTTGTTTACTAGCAGGGTGATTGTTTTTCGGATTTTCCATACTTCTCATATAATCATAGCCTGGTGAACCAACAATTCCCTTTCCAATAAACCAATCTGCATCCGCTACGGCAAAATGTTCAATTGACGTACCAAAAATATCGGCAAACCCCTCATTAAGTGCTCCCGATTCGCCTTGATACGTTAATCCTCCTCTACCGTTATTTCCTACAACGAGGTGGCTAAATTCATGTCCAACTACATCTAAAGTAACTAAGGGATTGAAATAGCCTGAACCTCTTCCAAATACCAAGAAATTGCCGTGTATGGAATGAACAGCAAAGGCATTATCCGGAAAACCTGAATCGGGATCTCCATCTAAAAACAGTGGGTTGTAATAGGCAAAAATCGCTCCGCCTTTGTTATCAAAACTAGTTCGATGGTGTACCTCCTTATAATAATCGTACGTACGCGCTAATCCCCAATGAAGATCATTAACGGGGTTTTGTGGAAAATTCGTTGACGTATGCACGATATATTCCCCTAATCCATCGTAAAAATCCCAATCGCTCGTTATGTTTTCTGCGCTATAGGTTGTTACCTTACGATCTGTATCGACTAACAAATAGTTACCGTTCTCTTCTTTTAATTCCAAAGGTAAATTCGAACGATAATATCCATCTCCTGTTCCTCTTACATTGGCATGAGCGATAAGCGAAACCTCATTTACGATATCGCCTTGCTCAACGCTAATAAAAACGTTTTTACTCACCATTCGATTCGGCCCAATGTCATCCACGCGCACCTTATGTGCCAAAACAAATAACCCTTGTTCTCCTGTAGCTTTGACAAAAACCGTTTCTACTGGATCATCTTCCGTTTTTGCTTTTTTAATTTTATTTATCTTGAATGCAATATGCTTTGCCTCTTCTTTGGAAATAACTGGTTTTCGATTGATATTCGCCCTTAAACTATAGGTGCTTTTTCTGTTTTCAATAGTAATAATCGTTCCATTTACAGCAGTTACGCGTCCCGTTTTATCCAAGTGAACGATAAACATCTGTCCTTCTACGGGGTAGGCTCCCACCCTATGTTGGTAGGTTTTGTGCGTATTACCCAAATCATCCGTGAACGTGTGGATCAATTGAAAAGTATTCGTTTCATTTAATCCAAAAAAAGTAAGTGCATTAGCTAAAAACGCTTGTTCCGTAAGATTTGTCTGTTTATCCAAGTGAATGATAAAGGATCCATACTCATTTAATGGCTTATAATTCGGCAATTTACCTGTATATACTTCATGACTAGCCGCTGCATTTTCGGTAATAGTTCCAGCATAACTTACTCCTGATAAGAGAAGAGAAGCCAATACCGTATACATAAATGGGGCACGTACGTATTTTTGTTTCATGGATTTACTTATTATTTAGATTAAATTAATTTAAAGGCGAAATATACTACAATTCGCTTAATGTTGAAAATACAAATTTCAGTTTCCCTTTTTTTAACACAACCTTCAATGAGAATAGAGGACTTATTTTTCTCCTGTTTATCCCCGTTGCGTTGTCCTACGTTCTAACACTAGGTCGATCTTTTTTGAATTTAATTTTATATTTTCCTCCATTACGCTTACATTGCTGAAAAATTATTTTCATTTGAAAGTTGTACGTTACACCCCCGAATACCAAGAAAGGTGGAATCTTTTTCTCGAACAAGCAACGAATGCGAGCTTTCTCTTTCACCGTGCTTTTATGGACTACCACCAAGCGCGTTTTATGGATCATTCCCTTTTAATTTACGAAGATCATAAGCTGGTGGCTCTCCTACCTGCCCATACCGAAGAACAGATACTATGCAGTCACTTTGGATTGAGTTATGGCGGAATCATTCATTTGCCCACCCTAACTCTTGCTCAATACCTAACAATTATAGAAGCGATTGCCTTGCATTGCAAACAGTTGGGTATAGACGCTTTGATTATCAATGAGATCCCCTCGATCTACACTAAGCAAACTACCAATACCTTGGCCTTTATCAGCCATGCTTTACAAGGGGGGCCCCCTAGTGTTCAACTGCTTTCTACACTTGATTTTGCATCGCCCATGCAGCTGAATACCAACCGAAAACGCATGATTCAAAAGGGAATAAAAAAGGGCTATACGGTAAAAGAAGATGCCTTAGCCACCGCATTTTGGCAAGAGATTCTCACACCGCGTTTGCGTGATCGCTATAACACAGATCCCGTACACAGCTTGGCGGAAATCACCCAATTGATGCAAGCTTTTCCACAGTCGATCAAACAAGTCAATGTGTATACGTCCACTGGCAAACTAGCGGGGGGAGTCACCTTGTTTATTCACCCTCAGGCTGTGCATTTGCAATACATTGCAGGAACAGAAGAAGACAATAAAAACGGCGCCTTAGATTTATTGATCTACACCTTGCTGGAGCAATATCAATCCACGGTTCGCTATTTTGATTTTGGAAGCAGTCACATCAGTCCCAAGCAGCTCAATGCGGGGCTACTCTACTGGAAAGAGAGCTTTGGTGCGCGAAGTACACCCCAATACTGCTATTCGTTTGCCGTTGAAAACCTTTTACAAGTACGCGCGCTAATCGATTGATAATCCTTACTTTTGCATTTCTTGATCTTGTATTCTTAGCTTTTTATGCGTATGTCCCAATCGTTTAAAATACCGTACAATCGTTTGATACACCTAGACAAAGCGTCTACAACGCCTGTCTACATGCAAATTGCCAATCAATTTAGCAATGCGATACAGCGCAATATCATCCCCGTACAGACGAAATTACCCGGAACGCGAAAGCTAGCGGAACTCCTACAGGTTAACCGCAACACCATTATTGCGGCTTTTGAGGAACTCATCACCCAAGGGTGGTTAATTAGTCTACCCAACAAAGGGACTTTTGTTCACCAAGCCAAGCAGGTGGTACACACGAATTCCCATGCATTTCCCTCTACTACAGGTTATGCATTCACAACGGATAATCGCTTGGATTTACCCAGTGATCAACACCGATGTCGCTACTATTTTACCGATGGCACACCCGATATTCGCTTGGGTTTACAAGAGGAACTCGCTGCTATTTTTAGCGCCAACCTCAAGCGAAAACAACACAGCACCTACTTTGATCCCTATACCAAAAAGGCTGTGGTAGCGCTGAAAAAACAAGTAGCCAACTACGTTAATTTAACCCGTAATATTCAGGCTACTCCTGCGCATATACTAACCACCCAAAGTCCAACTTCGGCTTTATACCTTTGTGCAAAATTACTTCTAAAGGCGAGCGATCACGTAGCTATTAGCGAATATGGCTATTATGGCAGTCATGCAATTTTACAACACACGGGAGCCCAATTACACACGATTCCTTTACATGCGGAAGGACTCGATCTCCTTGCTTTGGAGAAGCTGTGTCAACAACGACCAATTCGCCTGTTTTATCTTACGGCGAACCACCACTATCCAACAACGCAATCCCTATCCGTTCAACAGCGTGTCAAGCTCTTGCAGTTGGCACAACAGTATGGTTTTATTTTATTAGAAGACGACAATCACTTCGATTTTCACTACAACAACAATCCTCCTTTGCCTTTACTAAGTGGTGATACCAAAGGCATGGTCATTTACCTGAGCTCCATAGGAACATCCATTGCTACAGATTTTACGATGGGGGTTGTGGTAGCGCCAGAAAATTTAATTCGAGAATTGGAAAAGCACCAAGCCGTACTGGAAGAAAACAAAAACTATTTCACCACCCATACGCTGACGGAATTAATCGAAGAAGGGATTTTGTTTCGACACCAGGTAAAAGTCAATAAAATCTATAGCGAAAGACGGGATTATTTCTGTCGTGTACTAGGGAATTTATTTGGCGACCGCATTGCGTTTTCAGTACCAGAAGGCGATTTAGCGGTGTGGATTACCTTTTCATCTCCCATTAACCTCATGCGTGTTCGCGCCTTGTGTATGCTCAACAACCTCTACATCCCAACGGCGTTGTTGTATCAGAGTAAAAAGTTAACGGGTATTCGCTTGGGATTTGCCCATTTAACAACCGATGAGATTGACCTTTGTTTGTCTATTTTTCATCAAGCTTGTGTAGAGTAGCATACTTTTTCAACCCTTAACCCTTAACCCTTAACCCTTAACCCTTAACCCTTAACCCTTAACCCTTAACCCTTAACTCATAACCCTTAACCCTTAACCCTTAACCCATAACCCTTAACTCATAACCCTTAACCCTTAACCCATAACCCTTAACTCATAACCCTTAACTCATAGCCCTTAACCCTTAACCCTTAACCCTTAACCCTTAACCCTTAACCCTTAACCCATAACCCTTAACCCTTAACCCTTAACCCATAACCCTTAACTCATAACCCTTAACTCATAACCCTTAACTCATAACCCTTAACTCATAACCCTTAACTCATAACC